>JALRFZ010000546.1 GCA_023253615.1 Verrucomicrobiales bacterium
ATAACGCCCCGTGAGGAGCGCCGCCCGCGAGGGCGAGCAGACGGTGCAGTTCGCCCGCATCGTCGTGAAGACCAGGCCCTCCCGGCCGATGCGATCGATGTTCGGCGTTTGCACGTCCTTGGCCCCATAGGTGGAGACGTCGCCGTAGCCATGATCGTCGGTGAAGATGACGAGGAAATTCGGCGCGGCGGCGCGGGCTTCGACGGCGAGGTTGAAGAAAGTGGCGGAGAGAGCAAGGAAAAAGCGGAATTGTCGCATCGTCGATCAAGCTACAAAGCGGGAACGGGATCGGTCAAGAGACGCGATCGGCGATTCACGTGTCCACATACGCCCCCGGCTTCCGCACCGTGTAGGGCAGGCGCAGGTCCGATTCGTCCCACGTATCGACGACGTCGACACGGGTGCCGTGGGTGACGTGTTCGAAGAGAATCGGCGCTACGTTCTGGGGGAGGCGGATGCATCCCGCCGAGGCCGGGTAGCCGGGCACGTCGCCGACGTGCATGCCCACGGTGGTGCGACCGAGCCGCATCCAGTAGGGCATGTAGACGTGGTAGAGGGTGGAGACTTTTCCGGAGGCGACTTTTTCGGTGATTTGATAGGATCCCCGCGGCGTGTGTTTGCCCCGTCGCGCCGACGAGATCGCCGAGTCGATCGCCACGATCCCGTCGATGACGAGGAAGGCCCTCTGCCGTCCGATGTCGATGATGACGCGGCGCGGCTTCCCTTCGGCGGACTTCAAAAGCGCCTCGTTGAGGTAGGCGTCGCCATGGGCGTCGCGGTAATGGGATCGGTGTTGCGGCCTCGGCTTCGGCTTCGACTTCTCCACCTCCGCCGGAGCGTTCTTCGCCCTCTTTTTCGCCTTCAGTTTGTCAAAAAGTCCGGCTTCGGAAACGGAGGCTGCCATCACGAAACACACGATCGCAAAGAGGATTCGACGGGAAACGGATGACGGAAAGATCGATCTCATGACGTTCGCGGGACGGCCGGTTCCGGGAATCTGCGGCGGGAAAGAATAGATCGGGAGGCCTGTTCTTTCATGCGGATTTTCATGGGTGGAAGGGAGGATGACAAGGGAATGGGGACACGGGAATAACCGAATCAAGAATCCGGTTTCCTCCATTCCTCTGTCCCCATTCCCTTGTCCGACTCCCTGCCGACATCCCCACGGATCCTCTCACGCGAATCCACCCGTCCTCCGGCGTCATCGCGGCATCGCCAAGCCCACCCGCTCCGCGATAGGATCGAGGCCGATGAAATCCGCTCCGCTCGCTCTTCTCCTCGCCTTGTCTACCGGCACCGCCGCCCTCGTCGCGCAGGAGGCCGCGCCTCCCCTGCTCCGCGCGGGCATCGTGGGGCTCGACACCTCTCACGTCCCGGCCTTCACCAAACTTTTCAACGATCCCAATGCCGACGGCGATCTCGCGGGCATCAAGGTCGTGGCGGGCTATCCGGGCGGCACCGACATGCCGGCGAGCAAGGACCGCGTCGCGAAATTCACCGAGCAGGTCAAGGGCATGGGCGTCGAGATCGTCGAGACCATCCCGCAATTGCTCGAGAAGGTCGATGTCGTCCTCCTCGAGAGTGTCGATGGACGCATCCACCTCGAGGAGGCGAAGCAGATCTTCCCCTCGGGCAAACCGGTCTTCATCGACAAACCACTCGCCGGCAATCTGCCCGAGTCCATCGCCATCTTCGAACTCGCGAGGAAACACAAGGTCCCCGTGTTCTCGAGCTCTTCGACCCGCTTCGGCGCCGGACTCTCGGCCGTCGAAGGCAACGCGGAACTCGGCGACCTCCTCGGCGCGACGACCTGGGGTCCGTGCTCCTACCAACCGGGCACGCCCGACCTCTTCTTCTACGCGATCCACGGAGTCGAGGCCCTCTACACGATCATGGGCACCGGCTGCGAGACGGTCTCGCGGGTGAAAGGCCCGGTGCACGACCAGGTCACCGGCACCTGGAGCGGCGACCGTCTCGGCGTCTTTCGCGGGATCGTGAAAGGCAAGGCCGAATTCGGCGCGACCGTCTATGGCAGCAAGAGCATCCTCCAGATCGCCGAGTCGCCGAACTACGGCCACCTCTGCCGCGCCATCGGCAAATTCTTCCGCACCGGCGTTCCCCCCGTGAGCGAAGAAGAGACCCTCGAACTGCTCACCTTCATGGAAGCCGCCGATGAGAGCGTGCGCCAGGGAGGCAAAGCCGTCGCCCTCAGCGAAGTCTTCGCGAAGGCGAAGGAGGAAGCGGTGAAGTTAGTGGAATGAATCCGAATATTTCCCCGCAAGCCGACTACCGGGTCAAGTCATGAACCGAATCCTTGCATTTTTCGCAATCTCTTTGACGGGCGTCTCCACTTCCCTTGCGGACATCCGTTCGGTTTCTCCAGCTCCTCCCACCGTGAAAGCAGGCGAAGTCCGCCGCATCTTTCACAATGGCGAACACAATGCCTTCACCGATCTCTGCCGTTTCCGCGACCAGCTTTACCTGACCTTCCGCAGTTGTCCCGACGGTCACATGGTACACCCGACCGCCTCGGTCATCATCCTGCGCAGCGCCGACGAGGGCAAAACCTGGGAGCCGGTCCATCGTTTTTCGGTGAAGGACCGCGACACGCGCGATCCGCATTTCCTCGTCTTCCGTGACCGGCTCTTCGTTTACACCGGCACCTGGTGGAGCGGACCGACCACGATCCCCGTGGCCGATTACGACATGAACAAACACCTCGGATTTGCCGTCCACAGCGGCGATGGCACGAACTGGAGCGAGCCGGTGATGCTCGAAGGCACCTTCGGCTTCTACATCTGGCGCGCCGCCACGCACGATGGCAAGGCTTACCTCTGCGGACGACGCAAGCCCGGCTTCGAAGTCGGCCCGCGAGGCGAGGGGGGAAAAATCCAATCGTTGCTCCTCGAAAGCGAGGACGGATTGATCTGGAAAAAGCGAGCTTACTTCAACGAACAAGCCGGAGACGAAACCGCCTTCCTCTTCGAGCCCGATGGCAGCCTGCTCGGGATCGGTCGCCATGGCGGCGGCAAGAATGCCTTCCTGCTGCGCTCCCATCCGCCCTATCAGGAGTGGTCCCGCGAGCAGCTCGATCGCCCCATCGGCGGACCGCTCGTCGCGAAGTGGGGCGAGCATGTCCTCGTCGGCGGTCGCAAGACCACCAAGGAACACGGCCCGAAAACCTCGCTCTGCTGGCTCGTCGATGGAGCGCTGCAAGAGTTCGCCGAACTCCCGAGCGCTGGAGACAATTCCTATCCCGGCTTCGTCCCTCTCGCGCCCGACCGCGCCCTCGTCTCGTGGTATTCCAGCCACGAGAAAGACGAAGCCGGCAACGCCGTCACCGCCATTTACCTGACCGACCTGACCCTGACAAAACCATGAAAGACCTCAGCCGCCGCCGCTTCTTCGAAGAATCCGTCATGGCCGCCGCCTCGGCCGCCCTGCCGGCGCAGTTGCTCGCGCAGGAAAAGGCGCCGTCCGTGAGCGCGAACGAGAAACTCACCGTCGCCATCATCGGCTGCGGCATCCGCGGCAAGGCCCATGCGCGCGAGCTCGCCCGCCTCCCCGACTGCGACATCGCCTACGTGTGCGATCCCGATCTCGACCGCGCCGACGAGGTCGCCGCGCTCCTCACCGGCGATTTGAAACGTCCCATGCCGAAGAAGGTCCAGGACCTCCGCGTCATCTGCGATGACAAGTCGGTCGATGCCGTCTTCATCGCCACCCCGAACCACTGGCATTCCCTCGGCGGGATCTGGGCGATGCAGGCGGGCAAGGACGCCTACGTCGAGAAACCGGTGAGCCAGAACGTCGCCGAGGGTCGCCGCCTCGTCGAGGTCGCGCGCGAGCTCGGACGCATCTGCCAGACCGGCACGCAGAACCGTTCGCGCGGTTCCCTCGCCGCGGCGATGCAATACATCCACGAAGGAAAACTCGGCGAAGTGAAGCTCGCCCGCAGCATCATCTACGGCGGCCGCGGCTCCATCGGCGGTCCCGTCGAGACGCCGATCCCACCGCGCTGCGACTACAACCTTTGGGCCGGTCCGGCCCCGATGACGAAGTTGACCCGCGCCCGCTTTCACTATGACTGGCACTGGATGTGGGACACCGGCAATGGCGACATCGGCAACAGCAACGTCCACTCCATCGACATCTGCCGCTGGGGGCTCGGCGTCACCGGACTCGGCGACAGCGCCATCAGCTACGGCGGCCGCCTCGGCTACACCGATGTCGGCGACACGCCCAATTCGCAGGTCGGCATCTTCCAGTTCGGCGACAAAACCA
>JALRFZ010000580.1 GCA_023253615.1 Verrucomicrobiales bacterium
CCGCGCGGAATTGCATCATGATGCTCAGCCATGACCGCCACCTCATGAAACACGAGGGCGAGGCCTTCACCCGCGCCATGGTCGAGCGCGGCACGCTCGAGCGGCTCGTGCCCGTGCTCATGACCGCCCTCAGCGCCGGGATCGCCCTCGTCCCGCTGCTCCTCGCCGCAGGCGAGCCGGGCAAGGAGATCCTGCACCCCGTCGCCGTCGTCATCGTCGGCGGCCTCGTCAGTTCGACCCTGCTCGACCTGCTCGTCACCCCCGCCGTTTTTTACCACTTCGGCCGGAAGTCCGCCGAGCGCGCCCTTGCTCTCGACGCTCCGGCGGCACAGTGAAGGCCGGTAATCCGTAATCCGTAATCAGTAATCAGTAATCAGAAGTCAGCAATCCGAAATCCGAAATCCGAAATCCATGAAAACCACCACCCTCGCAACCCTCATCGCCCTTGCCCTGGGCACCGCCCTCATTGCCCACGAAAAGAAGGGCAAACATGATCACGACCATGATCACGAACACGGGATCATCGCCGGCCCTACCGGAGGACGTCTCTTCACCTCGGTCGAGCCCCACGCCGAGTTTTTCGTGAACGCGGACAACAAGATCGAAATCCGCTTTTTCAACCACGACAACGAGCTCGTCGCCCCCGCCGGCCAGACCGTCAACGTGATCATGGGCGAACGGGCCAAACCGACCAAACTCGCTTTCGCCAAGGAAGGCGACAAACTCATCAGCGACCAAGCCATCCCGGCCGGAAACCTGCTTCCCACCGTCGTTCAGATCAAAACGGGCGCCGACGCCAAGACCGTGACCGAACGCTTCAACCTCAACCTCTCCGACTGCCCGACCTGCGAATACAAGGAGTACGCCTGCATCTGTGATCACGATCATGACCACGCCGACAAGAAGGCGAAGGAGAAGAAGAAGTGAGCGCCGGGATCGACGCCCACCTCGATCGAGAGCCTCACGACTTCCGGAAGATCCCGGTCGCCTCGACGATGAGATTCTCCGCGTTGGAGCCGGGCGCGACCTTGCCCTGGATCACGA
Organism: Verrucomicrobiales bacterium; assembly: GCA_023253615.1. Classification (GTDB taxonomy): domain Bacteria; phylum Verrucomicrobiota; class Verrucomicrobiia; order Verrucomicrobiales; family DEV007; genus Arctic95D-9. The sequence continues at coordinate 1,045 of JALRFZ010000580.1, forward strand.
TCTGATCGAGCTCCTTCAGGCCCTTCACACCCTTCAGGGTCGCGTCGATCGGCCGGCCGTCGGCACCGTTCACCTGCACGGAAAGGCGCGATGCGGAGAGAACCTTCGGATCGACGCAACAGGCATCCCATGGCGTCGGACAGGAATCTCCGGGGTTCCTCTCGCAGGTCATCACGGTATCGTCGGCGAGCACGAGGGTGGCGAAGTCTTTCGAGAAAGGCTCCATCGCCCCGGCGACCCGTCCGATCACGGTGATCCCGGTGCCGGGCGCGGGATTCTTGCGCGCCTCGATCACGGAGATCGCTCCGGCGGGTTCGGCGGCAACGAAGATCGCCTCCACCCGCGGATCGGCGGGAGCGGCCACTTCGGATTTTTCGCCGCAGGCGGAAAGCGCGAGAGCGAAGACGGCGGAGCTGAGGATCAGGTTCGACTTCATGGTTGGTTATCTTTGGTTTTGGGTTGGATTGGATTCGGGATAAAATTCAAGCGGATCGCAGCGCCGACGGCAGGGGTGCCCGGAGGCAGCGCAGCGCGGGCGGGAGCGCCCCGAGACTGCCTAACAAAACACCCGTCAACAGGCCCGCACCGATCACCGGCAGGGGCAGGGCGAGGTGGAAGGCGCCGATCGAAAAGGGAATCGTCACCCCCTCGAGCAGGAGGATGGCGAGAATGGCGGCGAGGAGCGTGCCGGTGAGGGTGCTGACGAGACTCTCCTGCACGAGCGAAACAAGGAGCGCGACCCTGCCGAAGCCGATCGCCTGCAGCGTGGCCAGTTCGCGGATGCGCGAGGCGAAGGCGGCGTAAAGGATGTTCAATCCGCCGAAGACCGCTCCTGCGCCGATGAGCGCGGCGGTGAGCCAGGTCATGCCGCGGAGGGGACGATAAAAGGCGGCAAGCTTCCCGTAGTAGTCCGACTCGCGCAGGGCGACGAGCTCGAGATCGAGACGCTGCTTGCTGAAGAGATCGGCGTTTTTGAAGTCATCGGCCGACTCCAGACGGATCACGACGCAGGAGAGTTTGTCACGCTTGATCGCGGTCATCAGGTCGTTGCGATCGAACCAGATTTCCGACTCCATCACCGTGCCCGGCGCCTCGAAGCGACCCGCGATGGTGAAGGCTTGCCCCTCGATCTCCAGAGTGCCGCCGACCGCGAGCCGGTCCGCGTCGGCATCCAGCGCCTCGTGCACGAGCCGGCCGACCATCACCTCGCCGGTGCGCGGATAGCGCCCCGCGACGACGCGGACCTCGCGATGCACCTCCAGGGCGGCGGGAGTGATGCCGCGGAAGACGGCGCGTCCCTCGCTGCCATCGGCCAGCCTCGCCAGACCCATGTGCTGCACCTCGCCCGAGACGGCGGGTTGGCCGAGACGATTCGCGATGCCGCGGATGCCCGCGGCGGCCTGCACCTCCGCCTGCACGGCGACCTCGCTGCGCTCGACGCTCTCCTCCGAACCCGCTCCTAACAAAATCACATTCAGGGGCGAGCCGGTGGCGGCGAGGACCCGTTTCATCCCCGAGTTGAAAGAACCCGCCGCCAGCACCAGGAACACCACCAGCGCCGACCCCGCGACCTTCTGCGCGAAGCGCACCGGATCGCGGAGAAGATGGCGGATGGCGTAGGCAAACGGCAGCATGATCGTCAGGTGTTCCGCAGCGAGGTGACGATGGGATGGCGCGCGGCGACCCGGGCCGGCCAGAGCGCCGCGAGCAGCCCGAGCCCCGCCGCAAGGGCGAGCCCGCCCAGCGTGACCGCCGGACTCGGTGTCAGGGCGAGCGTGATGCCCTCGCTGCCGAAGGTGAAGCGTTGCCAATGGAAAAACAGGCCCGCCGAAAGGCTGCCGGCCGCGCCGCCGATCAGGCCGAGCAGCAGGCCCTCCCACAACATCATCACCCCGACCGCTCCGGCACGGAATCCGAGCGTCTGGAGGATGGCGCTCTCCTTCACCCGGCCCCGCGCGGCGAGTAGCAGGGAGTTCGCGACGAGCCCGAGCACCGCGAAGACCGCACCCACCCCGAGCCATCGGGTGAAACCGATGATCTCGATCAGTTCCTTGCCGGTCTGGGCAAAAAAGGCTTTCTCCGGCCTCGTCTCGGTGGGCTCGGCATCGGAGGCGAAAACTTCGTCAATGCGATCGGCGACGATTTGGAGTTCGTCCGTCGATCCGACCCGAACGTTGAACTGCGTCACCACGCCGAGCCCGACCCGCGAGGCCTGCTGGAGGAAGGGCAGATGCACGTAGGCGACGTTGTTGTCCTGGGCCAGGGGCGAACGCACGATCCCGGCGACGTGCACGCGCACCCCCACGGCCTCGAATTGATCCCCGGGCCGCAAACCGCGGCGACGCGCGAAGTTTTCCCCGAGCAAAGCCGCGTCGTCACGCTTCGGCCAGTCCCCGAGGGAACCCGCGATGACCTCGAGATCGGGATTGTATCGCGGCAGATCGACCGGCGGCACGCCGCGGAAGGTGATGATGTCGAGGCTGGCGCCGCAGTTGTTCACCACGATCTGCACCGGGATCGCCTCACGCACGCCGGGCACGCGGCGGATTTCATCAAGGTAATGCTCTGGCAAACGCGAGGTCGCGGGACAAAAACGGTTCTCGCGATAGACGACCAGCGTCGTGTCGCCGGCCGATTCCTCGGTGGCGAGGCGCAGGCTCGCCTGCATCGTCTCGACCGCGGTGAACAGGAAAATGCCGCTGGCGATCCCCGCGAGGGTCAGCACGGTGCGGAGGCGATGCCGCGCCACCTGCTTCGCGGCGAGAGCCGCGAGATGGATGATCAATTTCATGTCGCGGCCGGGGCGGAATCGGTTCGGCCGCTCTCGATGAGACGGCCCTTTTCCAGATGCAGGATGCGGTCCGCCGCCGCCGCGGCCCGGGCGTCGTGCGTGACCATCACGATCGTCTTGCCATGTTGCCGCGAGAGTTCCCGCAGCAAACCGAGAACCTGGTCGCCCGACTCGCGGTCGAGATCACCGGTCGGCTCATCGGCGACGAGCAAGCCCGGATCGGCGACGATGGCGCGGGCGATGGCGACGCGTTGCTCCTGCCCGCCCGACAATTCCGCGGGACGATGCGAGGCCCGGTCCGACAGACCCACCAGCTCCAGCGCGACGCGCACCTTCTCCTGCCGTTGCGCCCGCGAAAGCCGGGACTCGAGACGCAGAGGCAGCTCGAC
>JALRFZ010000643.1 GCA_023253615.1 Verrucomicrobiales bacterium
CGAGGCCGAGGTCGGCGAGTCGCGGTTTCAGCTCCGTGCGGATCTTGGCCGCGGCATCCCCTGCGGCGTCGTGCGCGCGGCCCGCGGCGAGGATGACGTTGGCCACGCCGTCGCGTTTCACGAGCGGCCACGGAGCGTCGAGCCTCGTGACGACGAGCGGCCGCGTGGCCGTGGCCGGCGCGAGCGCGAACCTCCCCAGGCCGGCGTCGGGCAAGACGCCCGCCACGCGGAAGCGCGAGCCCACCGCAAGTCCCGTGCGCCGGCCGAGCGGGCTGTCGGCGGGCACGGCCGACCGCGGCGGCAGCCGCGCCAGAATCGCCCGCGGCGCCTCATGCTCAACCGCCTCGTGAACGACCTCCTTGTAGCGGTTGATCGACAAATCATACCCCTGCCCCGCGATCTCGCTCTTCGGCACGAGGAAGCTCTGGTCCGTCCGCGCCCGCTGGGCCTCGGCCTTGCGGTTCTTCCACCTCGCGAGGATGTCGGGCAGGTCGGAGGTCTCCAGCGGCGTGCGCCGGTCGTCGAGCGAGTAGCCGTCGCTCTTCATGTCGTAGAACCAGACCTGGTCGGTCCCGCCGGAGTTCGTCTTCGTGAAGAACAGGATCGCGGTCGAGACGCCGGCGTACGGCTTGAAGACCCCCGAGGGCAGGGAGATCACGGCATCGAGCTTCTGCTCTTCGACGAGGCGGCGGCGGATCTCCTGGTGGGCCTTCGACGAGCCGAAGAGGACGCCGTCGGGCACGATCACGGCGGCCCGCCCGCCGGTCTGGAGGAGGCGCAGGAAGAGGGCCATGAAGAGCAGCTCGGTCTTCCGCGTTTTCACGATCTGGAGCAGGTCCTTGGCGATGGACTCGTCATCGAGGCTGCCGGCGAAGGGCGGATTCGCACAGATCAGGGTGTATTTCTCGGCGTCATCGTCGTCCGCCTGGGCGAGCGAGTCGCGGTAGCGGATGTCGGGATTCTCGACCCCGTGGAGGAGCATGTTCATGCTCCCGATCCGGAGCATGGTGGTGTCGAAGTCGTAGCCGTGGAAGGTGCCCTCGTTGAACTTCCGCCGCGCGGCCTCGTCCTTGTGGATCGCCTCCTGGTGGTGCTCCATCAGGTGCTCGGCCACGGCCACGTGGAAGCCGCAGGTGCCGCAGGCGGGATCGCAGAAGATGTCCTTCGGCGTGGGGGCGACCATCTCGACCATCAGTCCGATGATGTGGCGCGGACTGCGGAACTGTCCGTTCTGCCCGGCCGTGGCGATCTTGCCGAGCATGTACTCGTAGAGGTCGCCCTTCGTGTCGCGGTCGGCCATGTCGATGCCGTCGAGCTGGTCGACCACGTTCGCGAGGAGGCGCGGCGAGGGGAAGAGAAACATGGCGTCCTTCATGTGGTGGGCGTAGGTCGAGCCGCCCTCGCCGTCGTGCCCGCCCCGCTGGCCCAGGGTCTTGATGAAGGGGAAGACCTCGTCGCGCACCGTGGCGAACATGGCCTCGGGCGCGGTCTCCTTGAAGCGCGACCAGCGCAGCTTGTCCTGTCCCTTCGCGAAGACGGGCCCCTCGATCGGTTTCCCGAGCCGGGCGGCCTTGCGCTCCTTCAGGGTGTGGATTTCGTCGAGGCGCTTGATGAAGAGCAGGTAGGTGAGCTGCTCGATGACGGAGAGCGGATTCGAGACGCCGCCCGACCACATCGCGTCCCAGATGCGGTCGATCTTGGATTTCAGTTCGCCGGTGATCATGCGGTGGGAAAGGGAGAGGTCATGGGGGATGGAGGCGGAATCGCCGGGGTTCATCCTGACATGGGAACCGGTGCGGTCAAGTACGGCCACTGGTCGGCTGATGGCGCGAAAATCGCTTGAAGCGGTGATCGCCGAAGAGGAGCATCTTGAAGGAAACCTCCGGATCGATGGGAGGACGTCCGCCGCTGCCGGATTGGTGGAACGGAGCACAAAGTTCGCGCACGAAATCCCCGAAGCCCTCCGAATCCAGATGTTCGACGAGACCGTCGTAGAAGGTCTTCGCACGTCCCGCGCGGATCGAATCCCGCTTCACCCGGAACTCGTCCCGCCCCGGAAGGCTCTTCTTGCGGATCCTTGCGAAAGGTGAATCATTCCTCCCCCATCGCAAACTCCGGAAAGGGGTTTTTCAACGCTCTCTCCTGTTGATGCGGGTCGATCGACACGATCATCGCAAAATCGTTGGAGTCTAACGCAATTCGGCTGAGAGGATCGAGAATTCGACAGGTTTTTCCATCTTCTCGAAAAAAAGCGCCAGGCGCGTCACTTTCGAGAGATCGATCGTCCGCCGCCCCTCCCGGGGCAAGGGCGGCCTCAGCGGAATCACGATTTCCGTTACCCCCTCCTCGAGTGTCGCAGCGGATGAAATCCAGACCCGGTCCCTCGATGAGAGGTGGTCGTCGATCCTTACGCCAAGAAACAGAGGTGCCCCGGGATTGGAAACGTTCAACCTCACTTCCGAATAGGGAGTCCAGTCCTGCTCGCCCGGGAGAAACTGGACACCGCCGAAGGATCCCGAGCGCACCTGCACGACGAGACGCCCACTCGCCGGGTCCGCTGTTGCCACCGCCCCGCCCTGCGCCTTCCAGAGTCGGAGACACTGCTTGTCCTGGAAATCGCCGATGACGGGCAGTCCTTCGCTCGCCTTCGTCTCCGCCCGTTCCTGGAGCAGCGCGGGACCCAAGGCGAAGGCGACGCCCGACAACAGGACGACTCCGAAAATCGACTTCCGGGTTGGACACCATCGATGGTTCCGAATTGGCCACGCGAGCCCCAGAGCGATGCCGAATCCATCGAGGACGAGGTCCTCGATACTGCCCGATCTCCCCACCCACCTCTGCACCCACTCGCTCGCGAAGGCCGCGAGGATCGCCAGAGCAGCGGAGGAAAAAAGTGGACGGAGGCAGCGGGAGGTTCCGCCGAAGAGGACGAGGAAAGAGCGGGTGAGCAGGAAAAAGCCGGGGAGATGCAGGAGGTTCCATGCGCCCGCACGCCAGGGATCCGTGATCGACCCGCCCACCGGAACCACGAGTGACACCCCTACCACGAGGATCCCTCCCAGCCCCAGGGTCCGTCGCGGCCACACCGGGGCGGTCGGCGCATGTTCGTTCGTTTTCACGCGGGTATCTCCAGAGCTCGACCAGCAGTTCGTTCAACGCCCGCGTCCGAAGAGAATGTCGAAGAAACTCCGCCTCGCCGGCGGCAGATCGTATTCCACGGGCAGGTCTTCCACCGGGAGCTCTTCCTGGGGCGGATCCGGAGCCGCCGCGACGATCGGTTCAGGCGGGGTGATGACGGGATCGTTGCGGGACGGCGCATCCGGCAAGGTCACACCATACAAATCCGGCTCGGCATAGACGGGGCGTAGGAAGCGCGAGGCGATCGGTGCGGCGTCCCCGCCGCCGCTGAGGCGCTCCCCGTCCCGACCGTGGGTGACCACGGCAAAGGCGATCCGTGGATTGAAGGCGTCCACCCACCCGACAAACCAGGCCAGCGAGGCCTTCTTGCCGTCGTTCGACCATTGGGAAGTCCCCGTTTTTCCGTAGACATCGGGAATCTTCATCCGGGCTGAGCCGGCCGTGCCGGTCCCGTAATTCACCACGCCCCACATGCCGTCGCGGATCAGATCGATGTCGGACATCCTCACCTGGAGCATGCGGGAAGGTTGTGCTTCGTGGCGCACCACGAGTTCTTCGGTCCTCGCATCGATGCGCCCTTGGATGAGGCGCGGGCGCGGCACCTGGATGCCGTTCGCGAGGGCCGCCATCGCCAGCGCCATCTGCACCGGAGAGGCGAGGACACGACCTTGGCCGATGGCGTAGTTGGCGAGGCTGCGAGGATCGTTGTAGGTCTCGGGATCGGGGATGTTTCCGTCCGCCACCGAAGGCAGGGGCAGATCGGGGGCATGCCCGAAGCCGAAGCGGTGGCTCATCGCCGTGATCGGAGCGGCCCCCGTCTCCAAGGCGGCTTGGTAGAACCAGGTGTTGCACGACCGCAGCATGGCATACTTCACATCCATCATTCCCTCGTAGTGGGAGTTCCAGTTCTTGAAATAGCGGCCAGCGATGAGCATCTCCCCCGGACCGGCGAACTTCGTGCCCGCGCCGTTGATTTTGCCCGAGCTCATTCCCGCGAGGGCGACGAAGGGCTTGAAGGTCGAACCGGGCGGGTAGGCACCGCTCACGGCCCGGTCGAAAAGCGGGGCGTCGATGGCTTGGGAAAGGGCCGCATACTGCTCCGAAGAGATCCCCGCCTCGAAGACATTCGGGTCGAAGCTGGGATAGGAGACGAGCGCGAGCACGTCGCCGGAGTCGGCGTCCACCGCCACGAAGGCACCCGGGCGCCCGCTTGCCGCGAGACGCTCCATGGCAAGGCGCTGCATCTTCAGGTTGATCGAGAGGATCAGCGTTTCTCCCGGCCTCGCCTCCTTGACGACCTCCTGATGCAGGATACGCCCCTGCCGGTCAATGACGCGCAGCACCTCCCCGGCCTGCCCCCGCATCGTCTCGTCGAGGGATTTTTCCATTCCCGCCCGGCCCTCGACGAGGGGAGCGAGGTATTCGTCCTCCGCGACCGGACCATGCTGATCCGGGAGCGAGACGCCGGTGTAGCCGAGAAGGTGGGCCGTCAGCTCCGCCTCGGGATAGTGGCGCTGGTAGACATGGTCGTAAAAGCAACCCGGAGGCAGTCTCGCCCCGGGTTGCCGCGCCTCGTCCGCGGACAAAGGTCCCGTGATGACCAGCGGTAGCCAGGGTCGATTTTCGAAATGCCGTCGCACCTCTTCGTCCCTCAGGGCGATCAGGGGAATCCCCGCGCCGAAGCGCGAAGGAAGGGATCTCACCCAGGCGACCGCCTCGCCGGCCGTTCCGGCGACCTCCGGAAGCCTCGCCGCAATCCGCTTCGCGACCCGGTTTTCGGCGAGTGCCTGACCTTCCCTCGTGACGACGAGGCTTCGCGGGGCCGGCAGGATGAAGCGCTTGACCTCGAGCAAGGGATCCGTCGTCATCGGAGTCGGGCCGAAATCGAGGCGTGGATAGAGGATTTCCCGCCCCTCCCGCCCGATTTCCGTCGGCCCGGGATCGCCAACTGAAGCCTCTCCGACCCAGAGCCCCAGGGTCAAGACCGCCCCCGCGAGTAGGGCGAGTCCGCGTTTGCGTCGGTGGATGGAAAACGGTCGGCTCACGGAGGGATGGTAAAACCCGATTCCCCTCCTCGCAAGATCCGGCGCCCGACCGTCTCGTTCCTGTAGAGGCACGGGCCACCGTTCCGAAAGTGAGTCGATTGTCCCCCGTTGGAAGCGTCGTCGCTTCCGCTGCCTTACCCCATCGCCTCGAGAATCCGTTCGCGCGAGGCCACCACCTCCTCCGCCGACACCCGCGGATGCAGTTCCAGCACGAGCAGATGATGGGGGCGGAAGGCGGCGGCCAGCTTCCGAAAATCGATTGTTCCGGATCCGACGGCCTGATGGTCGCGCCCGGATTCGTCCACGTCGTGCAGATGGAAACCGGCAAGGCGATCCGCGAGCGCCTCGAGCAAGGCCTCCGGGTCCAGAAGACCGAGACGCCGCTTGATCTCGGCATGGCCCGTGTCGTGCCAATAGGCCACCTCCGAGGGATCGAAGCGCGCCACGAAGGCCGCGATCCCCTCGTCGGGCGGCAGCTCCAGCAGGCCCTCGCGATTCTCCACCGCGATGCGCAGTCCCGACCCGGCGCTCTCGGCGAGGAGGTTTCGAAAGTTCGCCTCGACCCGTTCCAGGGCCGGGCCTGACTTCCTCCGCAGCCGCCCCATCGCCTTCTCCCGCTCCCCTTCCGCCGCCCCCGCCCCCAAGGCGAGCGACTTCGCCGGAGACCGGAGGCGGAATCGCACGCTCCCGGAATGCAACACGACATGCGAGGCACCGACCCGTTTTGCGAACTCAATGGTGCGCAGGGAATGTCTCAACCAGGCCTGCCCCTCCAGCCCGGCCCTCGCCGACGGTTGATAGAGATTTGGCGCGGCCCGGTCGACCTCGCTGGGCAAGGGACAGAAATTATGAACACTCCCGACAGCGATCACTCCCTCCCCTACCGCCCTCAGGATTCCCGGTACGAGCGACATCGGGACCCCGTGGCTCAATTCCACCCGGGAAAATCCAAGTTCGCGAATCTCGGCGAGCAGCTCATAACCGTCGCGGTGCCGGTGCGAGCACCAACAGGTCGAGAGCGCGAGGCGGTCTGGCATCGTGAGAGACATCTTCAAAGCGGAAAATCGAAGGAAACGCGGTTGCTACCCGGTTAAAAGGGACTTCCCGCTTGCTTTCCGCTCATTGCGCGCTAATCCCCTGACGACCTCCCAACCCGTTATGGTTACCACCTCCCAGGACGTGCGCAAGATCCGGCTTCTCCAGATCGTCGACAGCCTGCATCAGGGGGGAATGGAGAACATCCTGGTCCAAGTCTGCAATCGCCTCGATCCGGAGCGCTTCGAGATCACCGTCTGCTGCCTAAGCCGCACCGGCCCCTTTGCCGGGCGTCTCCGCGAGGGGGTTCAGATCGTGTGCCTCGGGAAACCTCCCGGATTTTCCCTCGCCACGGTCAGGAAATTGAGGTCCCTGATTCGAAACGGAAACTTCGATCTGGTTCACACCCATCACCTCGGAGGGCTGATTTATACCGTTCTCGCCCGTGCCAAATCCGCCACCTCGCCACCCCGCATCATCCACTCTGAACACATCATCCTCCATGGCGGAGATCTTTCCATCCGTCGTTGGCTGCAGAGAAAACTGCTCTACCCGTTCACCTCTTGCCTCTTCACGGTCTCCGCCCGGCAGGAGGCACAGTTGCGCATCCTTCGTCTCTCCCATTCCCGGCTCTTCACCCTGCGCAACGGAGTCGATGGCGACCGCTTTCGGCCCCTCCCCGGGGATACAAAAGAAAGGCTTCGACAATCCCTCAACCTTGATCCCGGGCTCTTTTGGGTGGGCAAAGTCGCCCGCTTCGCTCCTCTCAAACGTCACGCCGCCCTCCTTGAAGGGTTTGAGAAGGCCGCGCTTGAAAACCCGCGCCTCGGGCTTCTTCTCCTGGGAGACGACGGGAGCGAAAAAAAGCGGGTGCTTGAGCGCATCGAGGCTAGCCCGGTCCGCGCGCGCATTATCTGGGCCGGTCTGCAACAGGATCCGGTGCCTTGGTATCAGGCCATGGATCTTCTGATCATCGCCTCGGATAGCGAAGGCATGCCGAACGCGGCTCTCGAAGCGATGGCATGCGGGATTCCCGTTCTTGCCAACGAGGTCTGCGGCGTAAGCGAGATCGCCGGGGAGGGAGGCCATTGCTGGATCGAGGATCTCTCCAGTCCCCGCCTCATCCAGTCCGCCCTTTCCCGCATCGCCGCCTTACCCGCTTCCCGGTTGCAGGCCGCTGGCGAAACAGCCCGCCGCCATGCGGAAACCCATCTTTCGCTGGACGTCATGATGGAGGGCTATCGGCGGCTCTACCAGGGCGGCCTTTTTTGAAACCGGGTCCGTTCATGCTCCGGACGCTTCCCATGACTCTCTGGACGGATGTCCACCAGGTCTTCCGCCATGTCCGCGGTCACGGCCTCCGCAAAACCCTGCTTTGGCTCAAATCCCGCGATGCCCCGGTCACTTTCCAGTTTCTCAAGTACGGAGCCCTCGGAGCCTTTACCACGCTCATCCAGGTCGGGCTTTTCGCGTTTTTTTCCCACACGTTCCTCCCCGCCCACGATTACGTTTCGGAAGTACCCCTGACCGATCTCGTCAAGCAACGCAACTCGGTCTCGAGCAACTTGCTCGCCTTCCCATTCGCGGTGGCTTTCAATTATTTTGCGAATGTCCATTTCGTTTTCACTCCCGGACGCCATTCGCGGGGAAACGAACGGCTCCTCTTTCTGGGCATCTCCTTTCTCACCTTCGTCGCCGGGCTCCTTTCCGGCCCCCTTCTCATCTCCCGCGGGCTCGATCCATGGATCGCCCAAGCGGGGCTCGTCGTCTCCTCCGCCATCCTGAACTTCCTCTGCCGCAAATACTATGTGTTCCTGAAGTAGCCTGGATTTCCCATGTCCGTTCGTCGCGAGACGCCGCGGGAAACGCGGGATGAGCCTCCCCTGGGATTCCCCCGGGGGAAGTTCCCGGATCCCCGGAGTGCCGCGGCCTCGGGAAATTTCCGACGCATTCCCTCTTTTCGGTGGATCTTTGAACCTCCCCCGTTGAATGTCTTGCGGCATGCCGTCCGCCTACGAATCCCTCCGTTCCCGTCTCGCCCATGCTCCGCAGCGGTGGCTGGTCACCGGCGGAGCCGGCTTCATCGGCTCGCACCTTGTCGAAACGCTCCTCCGTCTCGGTCAACACGTCACCTGCCTCGACAATTTTTCCACCGGTCCCCGGGCCAATCTGAACCTCGTTCTTGCCGGCCTTGCCCCGGAAGAGGCCGGGCGCCTGAGGATGATCGAGGGCGACCTCGCCGACCTCGACTGCTGCCGTGAAGCGGTTGCGGGTGCCGATCACATTCTCCATCAAGGAGCACTGGGTTCGGTGCCCGGCTCGATCGCCGATCCCGTGTCCTCACATCGGAGCAACGTCTCCGGGACCCTCCATCTCTTTTCCGCCGCCCGCGACGCGGGCGTGCGAAGGATCGTCTACGCGTCGACCTGCGCCCTCTATGGCAATGAGGCCGAACTCCCCATCCGCGAAACCTCCGCCGGAGATCTTCTTTCGCCCTACGCCGCGACCAAAGCCATCGGCGAGGCATATGCGCGCGCGTTCGCCAACACCTACGGCATGGAATTCGCCGGCCTCCGTTATTTCAATGTCTTCGGCCCGCGCCAGGATCCCGACGGTCCCTACGCCGCCGTCATCCCGATCTGGGTTCGCACCATGCTACAGGGGGAGCCCATCGTCATCTACGGAGATGGGGAAACGACCCGCGATTTCACCTACGTCGCCAATGTTGTGCAGGCGAATCTTCTCGCCGCGACCGTTCCCACCCTTGCCACTTCCAGCCGGGTCTTCAATATCGCCATCGGAGGCCAGACCTCGCTCAACCAACTCTTCGCCGTCCTCCGCCAGCAGCTGGGAGCCCTCCGCCCCGGTCTCGACATTCCCGATCCGATCTTCCGTGATTTCCGTCCCGGCGACGTCCGGCACTCCCTTGCCGATTTCTCCCGGGCGCGGGATGAACTCGGCTTCATGCCCACCCACGATCTCGTCACCGGCCTCGGCCTCGCCATGGAATGGTATGCGGGCGAAGCCTCGCCTCCCGCCGCCCCATGATCGCCGCCCCGCCCCCACACAGGGAGGCCCCTCGAAGCCCTCTCCGGATCCTCTACCATTTCCGGAACCGCGGAGACGGGGCCGAAGCCGTCCATATCGCCGGCATTGCCGGAGCCTTTCGCCGCCTCGGTCACGAGGTCCGTTTCGAGAGCCCCACCGGAGCCGATCCTTTCGCGAACAAGGGTCTCATCTCCTACCGCACCCGTCCGGGCGGGGTCACGGGATGGCTCAGGGGACCGGCCTCATGGTGTCGCGGATTCGTTTTCGAGTTTTTGGAGATCGCCTACAATCCTTTCGCGATCTACCGGCTCTCCCGCAAACTCCGGGCCGCGCCGGCCGAACTGCTCTACGAACGGCATGCCTTTTTCCTCTTCGCCACCGCCTGGGTCGCGACTCGCCGGGGATTGCCCCTCATCATCGAGATCAACGAACTCGTTGGCGATCCACGGGTCCGCGCCCAGCCCTTCCTTGCACCCTTCGCGCGTTGGACCGCCCGCTACTCCTTCTTCCGGGCCTCTCTTCTCGTGGTTGTCTCCCCCCACCTCCGGCGACGGCTCCTCGATCTCGGACTTCCCTCCGACAAGATCCTTGTCCTTCCCAATGCCGTCGATGAGCGCGACTACGCCTCCCTTCCTCCCGCCGCGGCGACGCGGAGGCGCCACGCCTTCGGCGAAGGGGAGCTTCTCATCGGGTTCATCGGTTGGTTCGTGCCTTGGCACCAGCTCGACCGTCTCATCGCCTGCTTTGCCGATCTCACGTCTGAGTTTCCCGGGATCCGTCTGGTCCTCGTCGGAGAGGGTGAACTGGGTGCCGATTTGCGCCGTCTCGCCGTCGATCTCGGCGTCTCCGACAGCGTCGCGTTTGTCGATCCCGTTCCTCATCACGAAATCCCTTCTCTCCTCGCCGCCATGGATGTCTGTGTCGTTCCCCAGAGCAATGCCTACCGCTCGCCGATCAAACTGTTCGAATACATGGCCGCGGGACGCGCCGTGGTCGCGCCCCGGACCGAGCCGATTGCCGGCGTTTGCGACGACGGCGAAGAGGCCCTTCTCTTCGACCCCGGCTCCGCCGGGTCCCTCACGGCGGCGCTCCGCCGCCTTCTCGGAGATGCCGCCCTTCGGGAAACCCTCGGCGCGGCCGCGAGGGAGCGTGTCCTTCGCGATCATACCTGGTCGGGAAATGCCGCGCGGATTTTGGACGCCTTGGCGTGATTCGATCGGTTCTTTTCACTCCCACTTCCTCCCCCGGCCCGGTCCTGCCGCCCTTCCTTCCCACTTCCCCGGAAACACCACGAAACCAAGTCATGACGCTCACCACCCCCCCGGTCCGATCCGCCCTGATCTGCCATGCCGACGATGACCTGGGCGAGGAAGGGTTCTCGCGATGGCTCGCCTCGTTTTCCGATCTTAGGCTCATCGTCCGCATTGTTGATCCACCCTCGCAGTTCTGGAAACGCCTCAGAGCCGAGCGGGCCCGCTCCGGCACGGTCGGATTATGGGATGTGTTCGCTTTCCGCCTCTGGTACGCCTGCCTGCGGAGACGAGACGACCGCCGGTGGGAAGCAGCGACCCTCGCCTCGCTTCGAAAACGGTATCCGGAGCTTCCATCCACGTGCCGGATCGTCACCGTCGATTCACCGAATCGGCGCGAGGTCGCTGAAGCCCTTTCCGAGACCGCGGTCGATTTTGCCATGGCGCGCTGCAAACGGATTCTTTCCAGAAGGATCTTCCGCCTCCCCCGGAAAGGCGTTCTGGTTTTGCATCCGGGCATCTGTCCGGAATATCGGAATTCACACGGCTGTTTTTGGGCGATCGCCCGAGGCGATCTCGCCAATGTCGGCGCGACCCTGTTGCAGATCGACGACGGCATCGACACAGGACCGGTTCTGGGATACTATCGGGTCTCTTTCGATCCCTTTCGCGAAACCCACGTCCGGATCCAACACCGGGTCGTTCTTGAAAACCTCGATGCCATCACCGACAAGATCCTTCAGTTTCTGGATGACAGGGCCGGAGCCCTGGCCACCGAAGGACGCCCCTCGGCGGTCTGGGGTCAGCCCCGACTGACTTCTTATTTGAAAGGGAGGCTCGGAAAAGCGCCATGACGACCCAGCCCCTGGTCCTCCACGCCCTCATGTATCACGACGTCATTCCCGACGACGCCGACCATGGGATCAGCGGCTTCCCCGGCCATGATGCCGCGATCTACAAACTCACCCTTTCCACCTTTCGTCGTCATCTTGAAGCGCTGGCCCGGCGGTGTCCATCGCCCCCCGTCCTCCTCGGCGCGGAAAGTGATCCTCCTCTCCCCGCCGCATCACCGCCGTGGGCCCTCACTTTTGATGACGGAGGCGCCTCTGCCTACGAGTGGATTGCGCCAGCCCTCGAGAAGCAGGGTTGGAAGGGGCATTTTTTCGTCACCACCGCGCGGATTGGCGATCCCGGATTTCTCACGGAGAATCAGATCAAGGATCTCCACCAGCGCGGTCATCGGCTTGGGAGCCATTCCCACACCCATCCCGTTCCGATCTCCGCGCTCTCCGAAGCCACGATTGCCACCGAATGGCAGACCAGCGTTTCCAGACTCGCGGAGATCACCGGTGAACCGACGCGCGTCGGAAGTGTTCCGGGAGGTTTTTTTTCCCGCGGGGTCGGAGAAGTCGCAGCCAATGCGGGAATCCGCTACCTCTTCACTTCAGACCCCGTTAGTTACGCCTCCCGCCACCCCGGTCACGCCTGTCTCATTCTCGGCCGTTATGCCGTGAAACACCGCACCCTTCCCGAAACCGCCGCCTCCCTGGCGGTCGGAGCGCCCATCCAGCAGGCGAGTCAAAGATGGATTTGGAGCGCGACCGGCCTCGCCAAACGGGTCGGAGGCGATTCTTATATCCGGTTGCGGAGGGCACTCCTCAACCGGAATCGTTGATCCGTCAGGAACCTCGAAGTCGAAACCGCGCCCGCCCCACCTTTTCACATCAAACCCGAAAACATCGATGGACCTCCAGAAAGAGATCGACTTTCACCAGAACGTTCCGGAGCTGGAAGAGCCGGTCAGACCTACCGAAGTCGCGAAATTCGAGGAGTATGCCCAGGCGCCCGACCCCGGCAGGAATCCCCTTCACCGCTTTCTGCGCCACATCCATGAGCACCGACCCGAGACCATTCTCGAATTGGGTTGCGGCGCGGGACAACTGACGACGCGTCTCGCGAAAATCGGATACCAGGTCACCGCCTTGGAACTTTCTCCGGAACTTCTGGAGGCCACCCGCATGCGCGCCGCGATGGATGGCGTGAGCGGGCGGGTCGAGACCTGGCAGGGCGACCTCACCCAATTCGACTGCGGCGATCGGCGGTTTGACATGGTCGTAGCCAAATTGGTGCTCCACCACCTCGATCTGGAGGCCGCCCTGCGAATGATCACCCGCTCCCTCAAGCCCGGAGGGGTTCTCGTTGTCTGGGAACCGGTGGCATTCTCCACCGCTCTTCAGGCTCTGCGCGACGTTACGCCGGTGAAAAAGGAGGTTTCCCCCAATGAACGGCAATTGACGCGGGCGGATCTGGCACGGATCCGTTCATGCTTCGCGAATTGCCAGGAAGACCTTTTCTATCTTTTCGCCCGCCTTCACCGCGTTTTTCCCGACCACCACCTCACCCGCATCCTTCTCCGCGGGCTCGAGTGCTTCGATGCCTTTGCCCTTGCCAACTGCCCCCCTCTCCGACACTTTGCCGGCACTGCCGTTCTTTGTCTTCGAAAACCTCATCAGGAATAAACGGGGACGAAGCCCGCCGCGACCACCGTGACTTCCCTCCGCCCCGCGAATCCATCCGTACCAAAGCATCGCCCCTCCCAGATTCCCGACGTCCCGGGCCCCGCCATGACACGTCCCCCCGAACGAATCCGCCACCACTACGAGGTCGAGAAGGAACTTGCCGACCGCCTCCGAGCCTCCACCCGGGAGGAACGAACCGCGCTCTTCAAGACGCTCTATACCGAGCTCTTCTCCCGGGTCCCGGATCATCCCCGTCTCGCCCGGCTTTCCTCGCCCGTCGAGCTCGCCTGGAATCTCGAGGCGCAGCTCCGCCTCCTCCGCCCCCACTTGCCTTCACAGGGTCCCAAGCCCACCCTGGTGGAGTTCGCGCCCGGCGCCTTCACCATCTCTCCTACGCGCGCCATCATCAGATAGTTGGCATCCACGGTCGCTACACGCACAGGCGCTGATTGCTGCGCACTGAAGGCGTAACCGAGAAATCCCGACAGGCCGCTCATGATGGCCGAGATCGG
>JALRFZ010000669.1 GCA_023253615.1 Verrucomicrobiales bacterium
TGAAGAAGGCCGCTCCCTCGAAGAAGGCCCCCGCCAAGAAGGCTCCTGCGAAGAAGGCTGCCGCCAAAAAGGCCGCCAAGTAATCCAGTAACCAACTAAGGGAATTTTTCAGGGAAACTCGATTATTCTACCGGGCCCGGAGAGAGCGATTCGTCGCCCCTTTCCGGGCCCGCTTTCTTTTGCAAGCGATGCAAGCGAAGAAGAACGGATCACGCCTCGTCCTCATCACCGGCGTCTCGCGCGGACTTGGAGCCGCCCTGGCGCGCGGCTTCGCCAGCCGTGGCGATCGCATCGCCGGATGCGCCCGCCCCTCCGCCGAGCTCGAAGTCATCGCGGGCGACCTGGGTGGAGATCACTTCATCGCTCCGGTCGATGTCTCCGATGAGGAAGACGTCGCCACCTTCGCCGCCACGGTCTTCTCACGATGCGGCACCCCGGATCTCCTCATCAATGGTGCCGCCATCATCAACGCCCCCGCACCGCTCTGGGAGATCCCCGCTGGCGAGGTATCCGCGCTTTTCGATATCAATCTCAAGGGCACGATCCATTTCATCCGGCACTTCACTCCCGCCATGATCGATCAAGGCGGCGGGGTGATCGTCAATTTCTCGAGCGGATGGGGACGCTCCACCTCGCCCGAGGTCGCGCCCTACTGCGCCAGCAAATGGGCGATCGAGGGGCTGACCCAGGCCCTCGCACAGGAGCTGCCCCGCGGATTCGCCGCCGTCGCCTTCAATCCCGGCATCATCGATACCGACATGCTGCGCACCTGCTTCGGGGACTCGGCCGCGCATTATCCCGATGCGGAGGAATGGGCCAAAGCCGCCGTGCCCTATCTCGCCGCGCTCGGACCACGCGACAATGGCAAGGCCCTCACTTGTCCGGGGCACTGAGGGAAGGTTCGGTTTTCGTCGAAATCTCACCCATCATCCGCCTGCGACTGAAGTCGCAGCCACATTCGGCACAGGTTGATTCCGATAAGCTTCGCGAAGCCCCTTGCCCCAGAAAATCACCGCACAGCCGCAGACCTCGACGTTGAACGTGCGGAAGCGTGCCGAGAGCGCTTCCATCAATCCGCCGAGCGAATCCCGGGTATTGGAAAAGATGCCTTTCCGATTGTAGAGCGCCATCGCCATCCGCGCGGCCACGGGACGCTGGATGTCCTGACCGAGGAGGGTCGAACCGAAAATCACGCCATCGTCCTGGAGATGCGGTGCAAGATGATCGAAGACCGCCGCCGCCTTCTGATCGAGCCGTCCGGGCAGGCAGTGCAGCACATAATTCACCGCGATCGAATCAAAGCGCGCCCCGTGGATCACGAGCGGCTCGAGCACGTTTTCCTGATGCAATTCGGGGCGGAAGGCCGCGAGCCGTTTCGCCGCTTTCTCGAGACAGTTGCGGTTGATGTCGAGCAGCGCCAGACGGGGTTGTGTCGAAGGCATCGTCTTCGCCGGAAAAAATCCCGTCCCGGTGCCGACCTCGAGGTGGTTCGCGGTGATGTGCGCGCGGTAGAGCTCGAGCAATTTCTCCGTCGGACAATGCCAGAGCCACGCATTGGAAAAGCCCAGCACCCACCAATCATAAACGGCGAGATTGCGTTTGGTGTAGATCGCGTGGGCGCGCTCCACATCGGATAGTTCGGCCTTCATGGATTTTCACCAATCAATAGGGTATAGTGGGAGAGTCAACCCTCTTCCTTCGCCGGAACGGGTCACGCCATGGAAACCCTCGCCGAACGCATGGAAGCTCTCGGGATCCTCGAAGAGGATCTGGAGGAACGTTTTGTGCTCGGATCCGGCAGCGGCGGGCAGAAGATCAACAAGACCTCTTCCTGCGTCTACCTCAAACACCTCCCCACCGGCCGCGAGGTGAGCTGTCAGGAGACCCGCTCGCGTGAAAAGAACCGCGAGATCGCCCGCGTGCGCCTTTGTGAATTCTTCGAAACCGCCGCCGCCGAGGCCAAGCTCGCCGCCGCCCGCGAGCGGGCGCGCCGCCGCTACCAGAAACGCAAACCGTCGAAAGCGGCGAAGGCACGGCTCCGCGCCGCCAAACAACACCGCTCCGAACGAAAGTCCTCGCGCCGGAAGGTGGGCGACTGAGACCGGAGTCGGCCAAGACCCGCTGCGTCTCCCCGAGACGATCCAAGAGCCGCCTTCCACGGGAGCGCGGAGCGGCTCACGCGTCGCGCACGATCCGCCCCCCGAGCGACAGGATCCGCGCCTTGCCTTTGGCATCCTCGGCTTCGCCGATCTGCCCGTCCTGCACGTACATCTGCGAGAGAGCGGTCCAGGCGAGGAGATCGTTGGG
>JALRFZ010000673.1 GCA_023253615.1 Verrucomicrobiales bacterium
GTTGCGGAGGATGCGGCGAAAGACCTCGTTTTCCCTGGCCCCGAAGACCCTGCGCCGGTCGACGACGCGGGACATGACATGATAGTAGGATTTGCCGACTCCGAGTAGCCTTGCTTTTCTCATACAAGAAAGGAATTGAAAAATTCCGAATACACCAAATACTTACCCCCTTGAATCCGTTAGTCAATCATTGGTTGTAGATTTGTCCCCTAACTTATCGGCTGGGGCTTTTGGCTGAAGGGGTGGGGGTTCGCTTGGCTGGTGGATGGGCGAGGGCGCTTTTCCTCACCTCATTCCGTGATGCCCGTCCCGCGCGCATAGGCTCCGGGGTTGAGCATTTTCTTCACGTCGTCCAAGCTCATGGCGACGTTGTCCTGATAACCGGCTTTGCGCGGGGTACCCGTGGCGCGCGGGGCTTCGGCGACGGCGGAAGCATCGCGGTCGGCGGAAGTCTCGAAAACCTGTCCGGCATCACGATGGGTGCTGGTCCCGAAGGTGGCCAGTTCGGTGGAGTCTTTCGCCTTCTTCTCGAAGAGCTTGCCGGCGGCGGCATCGGGCGAACGGGTGGAATTGCCCTCGCGGGCGGTCATGCCACTCTCGCGGGCATCGGAGACGCCGGCGTATTCCTGCCGCTTGAGATACTCCGGGGTGCGGAAGGCTTTGGTCTCGGCCTCCATCTTCTCAAAGCGGGCTTTCTTGGTTTGGAAATCCCCGTCGAGCCCTCGCGGACGCTGGTCCTTGTAAAGATCGGGCTTGTCCGCCTTGATGGTGCCGTCTTCGGCGATGCTGTAACCGCGCTCGGCGAATTTCGAGCGGATCGCCTGGGTATCCTCTCCACCCCCGCCTTGCCCACCCCACATCTGCTCGTCGAAACTGAAAGAGGAACGCGTGGACTTCACGGTGCGGGTCGTCTTGCATTGGCACAACACGGCCGCAAGAACCAGGATCACCGGCACGGTGAAGAAGGGATGGCGGGGGGTCACCATGAGGAGTTAGCTTCGCGCAGTTCGCGGCCCTCGGCAAGGGCGGTGATCCACCCACGGATCAAGACTTCCTGTCCGCGGGTGAGGTGCAGATCCCGGGTGCGGGCTTCCCAATCAGCACTCTTTCCCCAGGCGGCGTAGAGCCGGGGCAAGAGCCGCAAATCGACGCGGAGGGATTTCTGGAGGACTCGCTTGAGGAGGGATTCGGCGTCAGGATAGGCACCGATCCCGATCAGGAAGGTGGCGTAATCATTCAAGAAGCCCAGATGATTCCACTGATAGCGGGCGAGCGCGCGCTCGTAGGTCTGGAAGAGGCTGCGCGCGAGCCCGGGCTCACCGGCGGCGGTAAAATGCAGCGGAATACGGCGGCGGGTGTCGAGGGTAGGCACCCATTCCTCGAGACCGCTTTGGTGGAAGAAATCAGACCCGGCCTCGCGAACGAGGGCCGCGTGGACTTCGATGAGCCTGGCCCGGTCTCCGAGCCGGTGGAAAAAGGCGATCTGTCGTTGGGGCTCGGTCGGGAAGAACGCGTCGCCCGGCTTGAGGCTATCTTCAACGAGTTGACGCGCGATCACGACGCCTTCGGGTCCGAAGGCGGGCAGGGTCTCGAGCAGCCTGGAGGCCTCCTCCGAACCGGGCTCGAGATCGGACATGAAGCCCCTGGTGGTCGCCTCGAGATGCCCCTGGAAGGAAGCGGTGAGGAGCCCGGCGAGCCAACGCCGATCGACCGGCAGGCGCATCTTTTCGAGAATCCCCGGGACATCGGCGGCGGCATCCGGATCGGCGAGGAGCCACTCGACAAAACCGTAGGCATTCGGTTTCACCAGATCGGGACGGATCCCACCGGTGGGATCGGCTTCCTCGCGGTGGGATTCACCCCCATCGAGATAGTAGGTGAAATCGTGGAAATAGGTCTCGAGATCCGCGGCCAGATCCGGCCATGACTTGCCGGCGGCTCGCTCGATCCGGAGAAGGTCGAAGGAAGTGGCGGTGCGCTGGACGCGGTCGCGGGTATGGCGACGCAGGAGTTTCAGAATGCCGGAGGCCTGATCCGCCCGCCCGGCCAAGGAAATGGCGGTGGCGAGGCCGCGGGTGACGGCGGCCGGCTGGCGCTCCAGAGTCGCCAAGGCGAGCGACCGGGTCTGGTCCGGGTCGGGCCATCCCGCCGCCTCCTGGGAGTCGAGGATGAGGGCGATGGCGCGTCGCTGCGGCACGGCCTCGGAGGAATCGAAGGCAATGGGGCCGAGCCAGGCGATGGCGTCGGCGTGCCGGCCTTTCGCCGCGAGGGTCTCCGCCCCGAGGAGCAACTGCGAGACGGAGGCCTCGCCGCGTGATTTCAAATCGGTGATCAGACGGAGGAGGGCATCATCGTCTCCAGTCCTGCGGTAAGCCTCGACGAGGGCATCCTGATACGGAAGATGGGAGCGGTTCGTGATGGGCGGAGCGCCCTCGCCGGCGACGGGCTTGCGGCCGAGTTGTTCAAGTCGCTCGAGATCGCCATCGATGAGGAGGAATTTCGCATGCTGCTCGTTGAGATAATCGGCGGTGAGCCCCGGAGGCGCGGGAAAGTCACGGGTATTGATGCGCGCGATGGCATCGAGGGCGATCCCGGGGACGAGTGCCTCGGCGGCGGCATCGAACATTCCCTGGAGGGGCGCGTAATCCCGGTCACGCAGGATCGCGTCGTCGCGATAGACCGGAGCGGCTTCGCGGTGGAAACCGCGGCTTTCGAGCGCCTTGGCGAGCTCGATGCGGCTGTCGGGCTCTTTCAGAAAGCCACGCAGCTCGCGGATGTGGGCCTCGCGCTCGGGGGCGTTTTTCCACTCGAGGAGAAGGAGATGGCGGTCGATCTCGAACTGTTCGTATTGAGCCGAGACGGTGGCGTCGGCGGGATTGAGGAGGGTGGCGTGGCCGAAGGCGTCGACGTAGGCGGCGGTCTCCGCGGGACCGAGGCGGAGGCGGTCGGCATAATGGTGGAGGGTGCGATCGAGTCGCTGCCAGGTCTGGTTCTGCTCGTGTCCGGTTTCGGCCACATCGAGGGTGTTGGGCCGCGAGGCGCGCGTGTGCAGGATGACGAGCTGCCCGAGCCCCTCGATCACCTTCGCGGAGTCCCGCCCGGCGAGGGCGAGGTGGAGGCGCCGTTCGAGCCGTTCCCGCTCCCCGAGGGTATCGGTGAGGAATCCGCCTTCGAGACGAGCGAGGTAGTCGGCGCGCTCCGCATCCGTATCGAGGAGGGCGAGCTTTTCGGTGAGGGCGGCGTAAAAATGATTCGAGACGCGGGTGCCGCCGGAACCGGTATCGGGGGTGAGGGCGCGGTCGAGCCAGCGTTCGCGCTCTTCGGTGAATCCGGCGAAGCCGGCCACCTGGGAGAGGGCGAAATGGAAGGTGCCTTCCCCGGCCATGACCTGGTCGGCGTAGCGTCTCCCGACCTCGTAGGCATCACGGAAACGGCCGGCCTTGCGCAATTCGGAAAAATGGTGGGCGGCGATGGTCTTGGGCACTCCCAGGCCGGAGAGACTGTCGTAGACGGTCGCGGCATCGAAGAGGGGATCTCCGGACTGGTCCTTGAGGAGGATGAGGGCGGCGAGGGCGCCGTAGACGGAACGGGGGTGCTGGGTACCGCTGGCGGGATCCTCTTCATCCACCCAGCCGAGGAAGTTCCTGGCATCGCCGGCCAGAAGGTGGCAATGGGCGAGGAAGAGCTGGTCGGTGTGGGATCCGGTGGCGGGGTAGTCGCGGAGGAGGCGGGCAAAGGCGGCGCGGGCTCCGGCGTGGCGCGTCGCCCAGAGCCGTTCGAAGGCCGGACGTGTCGCGACATCCCACTCGGCGAGCCAGGCGGGGACGCGGCCAAGGCGGGCGGCGAGGGCGGCGGCCTCTTCGATCGCCCGCAGGCGGATGAGGTGCTCCTCCTTCGGCACCGCGGTGAACTCGGGTCTCGGCTGCTGGAGGGCGTCGCCGATTTCATCCTGCAGATTCCCCCCGATGAAGGGATAGGCTTCGACGGTGAAAACGAAAGGCCTGAGGGCGTCCTCGTCGAGCCCTTGGCGGATCCGGGCATCGGCCTTGACCCGGACGAGGGGCAGGAGGCGCTCGCCGAAACGTTCGGGATAGGAAGTGTCCCCGGTCTCGGCGAGGATGGCGGCGAAGGTATCGTAGGCGGCCTCGTGCTCGCCGTCGTCGACGAGGAGGAGGCCGAGACGGAAACGGGCCTCGAGATCCCAGGCACGCAGGGAGAC
>JALRFZ010000722.1 GCA_023253615.1 Verrucomicrobiales bacterium
GTTATAATTATTTAATTACTACACTTGACAATATCTGTCAATAGGATTATATAGGATATGAGTGTTAAGTATAAAAGGAAACTTAATTGTATTACTTAAACTAGCACTCAATTGTAAGTTGTGGACAGAGAATCATCTAAGTATGCTTGAAGGGGAGTAAAGCTACTGACATTCGCCTGTTGCAACATTAGGGACGTAGAGGCCTGCGAACGTTATTAATATTCGCCCCGATGATTATCCCAACTGGGTTAACTTGCACGAGGGAGATCCGGAACTGGCGGGAATCGCATTTTTCACCGACGGCAATGCCGATGAGTATCGCGGGAAACATCCCGGCGGGGTCATGTATGTGTTTTGGGATGGTCGCGTAAGACAGACGGGCCACAAGCCAGACGGCACGCTTCGAGACGACTTTTGGCATCGATCCGCCCATTGGAATCGCCTCGACTACTCCCTTGGAAGCGATCCCAACTTCGAGAGGCACGAGGATCCGAGAAAGAAGATTGCCAGGTGAGCGGGAATGGGGTCTGAACGCGGGAACGGTACCAGGGAACGAATTCCGTGTTTGGCAGCGTTTGAGGTCATCGTTTGTCTTCCCATGGGCAAACAAGCGATGGTCGCTCCGCCTGGGAGCAAGCGGTGCGGAGTTGATGTAGTGCGGCGTTTTCTGCCCGTCGTGATGACGTCCACTACGCCCCGCTCCGACCGGCGGAATTCAATTCCGCCCTATACCGCCGCAAAATCCGGACGGCGGACTGCCTGGAGAACACTCCTCCCAATCCACCGGCTTCAAAGAGGAATCCACGAAAGCCCCATCGCCAGCGCGAGCTTGCTTTGTCTTTCATCCGTAGTCACGAACTCCGCCGCATCGAGATCATCGGCGAAGGCGCAATGAAGAATGTCGAGCGAACGGCATCCGATCGTTGGAGAATGAGCCAGCGCGAGCTGCGCGGCATAGGAAAAGGGAATTCGACGACTTGAGTCCGGAGCCACCAGCACACCCGATCCAAGGTCCTCTTGAATCAGATTCATCGCGGCAATCACCTGAGCCTCCGAGGCCTCCCCTCGAAAACGCTTCAAACCCAACGCATTTCCAAGCTCCAGTTCATGCAAGGCCGTGAAATAGATCGAACGACACGCCACACGTGCGGCCACCGCCCCACTATCCGGTTCCGGGTATTAGAGCTTGACGAGACAACCGGTGTCGAGATAGATCATTTGGGGCCACGTCCCTCTTGAACCAGAACGCTGAGCGGCTCGCCCTCCGGCAGGGCTCCCCAGATCGCCTCCGCCCGACCCACGAAATCGGGAGTCGCAGGTAACGGTGGTAAAACCCGGGCGACCGTGCGATCACGATCGGTGATCCGCACCTCTTCGCCAGCATTCACCCAACGAAGAATCTCGGGCCATTGCACGGGAAGCTCTTCGAGGGTGGCGATCTTCATGAGCCAAGTTAATGGAAAACCCATTTCGCGCAATAGACCTAATGGCGGGTCGGCTTTGATTCCCAATCCGCTCAGGAGAGCCCCGGATCACCTCTCCATTTGCGCAGCTCCCCTTCCCGCCCCATCGTTGGGCTTCATGAAAGGCCTCATCTCCGTCGTCACCGCCATCCTGCAGGACGGTGCCAGCCGTGGCAATCTCAAGTCGCTGCTGCGCCTCCTCGCGGTGCTGCTGGGGCTGGTCGTGCTCTACAGCGTGCTCTTCCACGTGATCATGATCTACGAGGGCGAGGAGCATTCGTGGCTGACGGGCGTCTACTGGACGCTCACGGTGATGTCGACGCTGGGCTTCGGCGACATCACCTTCCACAGTGACCTGGGCCGCGCGTATTCGATCGTGGTGCTCGTCACGGGCGTGGTCTACCTGCTGGTGCTGCTCCCTTTCACCTTCATCGAGTTTTTCTACGCCCCCTGGATGCGGGCGCAGGCGGAAGCGCGCGCGCCGCGGGAACTGCCGCGGGATTGCGTGGATCACGTGGTGCTCACCTGCCACGATGCGGTGGCCTCGGCCCTGATCCCGATGCTGGAGAAATACGGCCACCCCTACGTCGTGCTGTGTCCGACCGTGGCGGAGGCCCTCGCCCTCAACGAGCGGGGGATCAAGTCGGCGGTGGGTGATCTCGACGATCCGGAGACCTATCGGAAAATGCGCATCGAACAAGCGGCGATGCTGGTGACGACGCGCGGCGACATGGTCAACGCGAACGTCACCTTCACGGCCCGCGAGCTGGCCCCGCATCTGCCCATCGTGGCCTCGGCGGGCTCGAACGCCTCGCGCGACGTGCTGGAGCTGGCGGGCGCCACCTTCGTGCTGCGGCTCGAAGAGATGATGGGCCAGACCCTCGCGCGCCGCATCAGCATCCGGGATTCCGACGCGCACCCCATCGGGCATCTCGGAGACCTGCACATCGCCGAGGCCTCGGCGGCCGGCACGGTGCTGGTGGGGCAGACCCTGCGGCACAGCCAGATCCGCTCGCGCACCGGGGTGAACGTGATCGGCACGTGGAACCACGGATCGCTCGAGTTCGCCAATCCCGATCTCGCCATCACGGAGAACACGCTCTTTCTCCTCGCCGGCACGAAATCGCAGCTCGAGACCTTCAACAAGACCTTCACGACGACCTCCGCCTCGAAGCCCCGCGTCCTCATCGTCGGCGGCGGGCGCGTGGGCCGCTCCACCTACCGCCATTTGAAGGAACTCGATCTCTGTTGCGTCTCCCTCATCGAACGCAACCCGGATCGCGTCCGCAGGATCCCGGAAGCGATCATCGGCGACGCCACGGAGATGGAGGTGTTGAAACAAGCCTCGGCCCGCGAGGCCACCACCGTGATCATCACCACGCACGACGACGACACGAACGTGGCACTGACGATCTTCTTCCGCCGCCTCCGCAGCAGTTTCCAGATCCTGACGCGCTCCACCCTCGACCGGAACGTGGCGACGATGCTCCGGGCGGGTGCCGATCTCGTCCTTTCCTATGCCTCGATGGGCTCCAACATGGTCCTCAACGTGCTGCGAGGCTCGGATCATCTCCTCCTCGCCGAGGGAGTGAACATTTTTCCCGCGAAGATCCCGGCCTCGATGGCGGGCCGACTCGTCGGAGAGCTGGAGGTGCGCTCGCAGACGGGATGCAGCATCATCGCGGTAGAGAGCGAGGGCCACCGGACCGACAACCCGGGTCCGGAATTCCGGCTGCCGGCGACGGGCCGCATTTTCCTGATCGGCGATCTCGACGCCGAGGAGCGCTTCCTGAAAATGTTCAAACCCGATCTGAGTCCCGGTGGACGACGGAAACGGACGCGCCCGGCCTGAGAAGCGCCGCGGGGCCGCCTACCGTTCGATCCGCAGCGGAATTCCGGCGGTGATCTCGTCGGGGATGTCCGGCGAGGTCTGGTCGAATTCGAGCCCGCGCAGCCAATCGCGGGTGCGGTGGAAATGGGCGGTGGTGCGGTCGATCTCGGTGCCGAGGTCGTCGGGATCGCGCCTCGTCACGAGATCGGCCCGGATGAGACGCACGGCATCAAAGAGCCGCTCGATCTCCGCCTCGGTCAGGGCGAGATCGCTCTCGGCCTTGCGCACGTGTTCGAGGTGACGCTCGAGCCCCGCGAGGCGG
The DNA here is from genome assembly GCA_023253615.1 of Verrucomicrobiales bacterium. Taxonomy (GTDB): domain Bacteria; phylum Verrucomicrobiota; class Verrucomicrobiia; order Verrucomicrobiales; family DEV007; genus Arctic95D-9. The sequence goes on from JALRFZ010000722.1 coordinate 3,617, forward strand.
CTGCGCTTCGATTGGAGAAGGCGCTCGGTGCTACCCGCGTCGGCCGCATCGCCCCGCTCCCAGGCGTCGAGGGCGCGTTGTTCGAGGGCCTCGATCTCCGCCCGCGCCTCCGCGATCCCGCGCTCGCTCTCCGACGAGTTTTCCTTTTCACAAAAACGCCCGAGCGTCTCGCGCGTGAGCAGCAGCCGCAGGTAGGTCCAGGCGAGCTGTCCGAGGCGCCCGGCATGCGGGCTCTCCGCCCCGCCGGAGCCACCGCGCACCTCCTCGACGACGCGGGCGAGCTCGTCGTAAGCCTTTTTTCCGGAGGCGGAAAGCTGCCGGTAGACCTTGGCGCGTTCTTCATCGAATTTCGCGCGACTCAAGACCGAGGCCTCCGCGCCGGCCGCCTCGCTCCGCCGCCCGACCCATTCGCGGAAGCGGCGCGAGTCGGGCAGGAAGATCCACCCCAGCGCATAAGCCGCGGCGGCCGCGATCATCCCCGGCACATTGGCCGAGGCCACGCCGATCCCGAGCGTCAAGAGCGCGAGCCAGGCATGGTGCGGGCTGCGGAAGAAGGCGGCGAACCGTTGCGGGGCGGTCATGTCGGATCGAAAGCGGCCCGGATCATTCGAGGGTGAACCATTGCACCTCGACCCGCCGGTTCAAATCCGAATCCTTGCCGGCGGGCTCTTCCCACCCGCGCCCCACCGTCTCGATCCGCGAGGCATCGAGCCCGGCATGAAGTTCGAGGAGCCGGGCCTTCACCTCCTCGGCCCGCTTCGTCGAGAGCTCGATCGCCTTCAGGGCGAGACTGCGCAACAGCGTCTCTCCCCCCTGCTGGCGGAACTCTTCCCGCCTCGCGTCGTCGACATGCCCGCGCAGCAGCACGACCGATCCCGGACTGACACCGAGGAGACGGTTCACATCGCCGAGGAGGCGCGCGTTTTCCGGATTCGCCATGTCGAGACGGTGATCATTCGGCAGGAAGAAAAAGCGGATGTCCCTCGTCAGGAGCGGATCCGCCTCCAGCGGCTCCTGCTGGCTCGTCTTCACCGGCTCGATCGAGGCGACCTGTCCGGCGAGACGCCCCGAGCTCTCGATCGCGGCGAGCGCCTTCAGGTCGGCGAAGTAGCTCGAATCGACCGGACGCGGCAGCAGCTCCGCACCGTAGGCGAGATTCGCCGATTGGAAGGCGGAGGCGAACGATCCCGCCTCACCGATCGAACCGCGGAAAAACGAGAGGTTCTCGGGCAGATTGCTGAGGTGGACGCGCGCGAGTTCCTCCTTCGCATCCGCTTCGCTCCATTCGTAGGCGGCGAAAGCCTTGGCGAGAGCCGCGGCGTGGGCCTCGGGATTCGCGCGGATCTCCTGGTTTTTCAGCAGCGTCCCTTCGACGATTTTCTCCACGATCTGCGGCTGTTCCGTGGCGAAGGCCTTGTTGAAAAGCAGCACGTCGGCGACGACGAGGAGATTCCGGTTGTCCACCAGTTGATGCGCCTTGCCTCCGGACGCTTCGACGATCTCCGTCGTCTTCGGCGCCCAGGTGACGCATCCGGCGATGCGGCCGCCACCCTCTCCGAGTTCCGCGAGGAAGGCGTCGCCCGCCTCGAAGGCATCTCCGAGAAAGACGAGATTGATCGCCTCCGGATCGGGTGACTCATCGATCCCGTCGAGCCGGACGACGGGCAGCCCCGCCTCCTGAGCGAGGTAGCGGATGAAGAACTCGGATTCGGTGAACGAGGCGGCGGCAACGATGCGGCCCTTGAGGTCGTTGATGCGGCGGATTTCCTTGCCCACGATGATCCCCGTCGCTCCGCGCGACCACGCGATCTGCATCGGCACGCTCGCCTGCCATTGACGGCCGTAGTTCGCCAGCACATCGACCGTCGTCGCGGTCGCGGCGATGCGTCCCTGCTGCAGGTCGTCCCAACTGTCTTCCTCGCTCAGGGTGATCTTCAGTTTGAAGCCCCCGTTTTTCGTGAACCACGACTCGGCGTTCGGCTCGAGCCCGTTGTTGGCGAGGATGATCCCCGCGTAACCGGCGTATTCCGAGAGGTTCAGGACGACGGTATCCCCCGCCATGCGGAAAGGCTGTGCCGCGCCCAGTTTCGGAGCCGGCCCGGGAACAACAAAATCGAAACCGTCCGCCGCCTCCTCCCCGTCCGTGGACGCGACCGCCGCCGTTCCCGGAACTCCCGCGGTGTCCGGTGCCTTTTGCATCCAACGGAGGATTCCAAAACCGGCCAGGGCGAGGACCAGCAGGGTGAACACGACTTTTCCAAGTTTGGTCATTCAGGAATCATAGCCGGATCCTCCCCGGTGGCGATTCCAAAACACCGCCTTTTTTGTTTCGACCCGGATCGGCCCTCCCCGACTTTCGTCCTATATCAGGAATGAAGATCCGGTGCGATCCGTCCTTCCCGCATCATGATCCCGGTCCGCCTCTTCCCCCTGCTCTTTTTTCCGCTCTGCCTCGATCCCGTGGCGAAAGCGGATCCTCCCGCCGTTCTTTCACCCGACGGAAGATTTCGCCTCGAACACTTTCCATCGGAGGAAGTCGCCGCCGGAAAAAGACCCGCCTTCGGCATCATCGAGACCGCCACCGGCAAACTCGTGAGCGATCCGCGGGAGGATCTCGGCGACCCCGACCGTCCCGAGGAGACCATCCTTTGGGCACCCGATTCCCGCGCCTATGCGCTCACGACGCGGGTGGGCACCCGCCACCTCGATACCTTTCTCTACCGTTGGGACGGCACGTCCTTCGTCCGGGCAAAATGGGAGGGTGACGGCACGATCGAAGGCTGGGCCGATGAAGCGGTGGAGGCGGCGATGCGCGATCTCGGCTTCAGCGATGCCGCCCATCGCGGCCGGATCCTGGCCGGTGACGGACTTGCGGAACGCTGGCTCGGACCCGACCGCCTCATCCTGACAGACATCCAGGAATGCCTCGTGACCGAGGGCGACCGCGAGGAAACCGTCTCCGGAACGGCCCGCGCCATCGTGCGCTGGGACGAAGCCGGCGCCTGCTACCGGATCGAGAGCCGACAGCCGGTCGCCCTGCCCGGGGCGACGGAGACCGATCCGACCCTCTTCACTCCCCGACCCGGGAGGGTCGTGCCGGAGCGGCGGTGACGGAAGGGATGCCGATCGATTTCGCTTGGACGCTCCGGTGCGGAGCGCGAGAATGCCGCCATCTTGAAACTCGAGGACCTCATCGCCAAACGACTCGGAGCAGGCACCCGCAGGGCGCGCTCCCTCGTGCTCGGCGGCCGGGTCGCGGTCGCGGGCGGGATCTGCACCGATCACCGTCGCGAGATTTCCCGCTTCGAGGAAGTCGTCTGCGATGGTGTGATCGTGCAGCCCGCCAAGGCGCGCCTTTGCCTGATGC
>JALRFZ010000723.1 GCA_023253615.1 Verrucomicrobiales bacterium
GAGGGCTCGACGCGCTTTTTCCCCTTCCCTTTCGCCTTGCCCTTGTTCTCGGGATGGGCCGGAGCACCCTCGGGACGCTCTTCCTGCAACATGTCCCCGGCTGCAAGGAGGGAATCGCGGATCGCCTCGGCCTCGAGGCGACGGAGGTTCGACCGCCAGTAGAGCGAGTTGTTTTCATCCTTGGCGGCGTTGGCAGCCTCGTGAGTGGTGGCGAGACGGTAGGATCTACTGAGGACGATCTCACGGATGAGCGATTTGACGGACCAGCCGTTCGCGACGAAACGGGTTGCGAGGTGGTCGAGCAGCTCGGGGTGGGTCGGGGCCGAGCCTGAGAGGCCGAAATTGTCGACGGTCTCGACGAGGCCCCGCCCGTGGAGATGCTGCCAGACACGGTTCACCATCACCCGTGCGGTCAGCGGATGATCGGCGGAGGTGAGCCACTCGGCCAGTTCGAGCCGTCCACTGCGGTCGCTGGTGAGGGCGGGCGTCGCGGCATGTTGGAGCACGGCGGGAAAGGCGCGCGGGATGACATCGCCCTTCAGATCCGGTTCCCCCCTTACCCGCAGCGCGAGATCGACGACCTCGCCCTCCATCGCGGCCATGGCGAGCGGGGCGTTGGGGTCGATCTTTGGAGTGCTCCCCTTCTTTTTGCCGGAGGATGCGCTCATGGATTCTTCCGACTCGATGGCCCTCAAATCGTTGAGCTGCTTTTGCACGCTGAAAAACTCCTGCTTCAACTGCTTCCGGCGGGCGGCTCCGACCTTGCTGGACTCGCCCTTCCCGGCCTGACGGAGCTCGGCGAGGCGCGTCTCGAGCCTCTCGATCTCGGCGCTGCGGTCGGCGCGGCTCTTGGCGATGGTCGGATCGAGGGAAACGAGGAGGCCGGGCTGGTGGTATTCCTTGTTGTTGCCCCTGCGGCTGCTCTGGCCGCTCATGGTGCGGGTGCTGCCGAAAATCCCGGCGAGGGCGTAGTAGTCGGTCTGGGCGACGGGATCGAACTTGTGATCGTGGCAGCGGGCGCAGCCGAGGGTCAGCCCCATCGTGGCGCGGCCGAGGGTGTCGATCTGGTCGTCGATGCGGTCGAGGAGGAATTGCTCGCGGTCGCGCTCGTTCAGGTCCATCGAACCGAGAGCGAGAAAACCCGTCGCGACGAGATGCTCGGCGGCTTCCTCCGAGCTGCCGGTATCGACAAGGTCGCCGGCGAGCTGTTCGACGAGGAATTGATCGTAGGGTTTGTCCGTGTTGAAGGCGTCGATCACGTAGTTCCGATAACGCCAGGCGTAGGGAAACGGGATGTTCCGTGTCTTGCCGACGGAATCGGCGTAGCGGGCCACGTCGAGCCAGTGCCGTCCCCAACGTTCGCCGAAGGCGGGTGAAGCAAGGAGGCGATCGACGACCCTGGCGAGAGCTTCGTTGTCATTCGCCGGATCGTGGACGAAGGCGCCCACTTCCGCGACCGTGGGCGGCAGGCCGGTGAGATCGAGGGTCACGCGGCGAATCAGAGCGAAACGATCCGCATCGGCGACCGGTTTCACCCCGGCGACCTCCATTTTGGCGAGGAGAAAGCGATCGAGGTCATCCCTCGGCCACGCGGTGTCGCTCACCACGGGCGGCTGGGGATTCGCGACCGGTTGGAAGGCCCAGTGCGCCTTGCCCTTTTCCCAATCGATCGAGGAGACTTTCGTGATCTTCTCGCCGGAACGCGGATCGGGCGCCCCCATCGCGATCCATTCTGCAAGGATTCCGACCTCTTCCTCGGAGAGCCGGTATTTCGGCGGCATCTGCAGATCGGGATCATCGTAGCGCACCGTCTCCATGACGAGGCTCTCGTCCGGCTTGCCCGGCAGGATCGCCTCGCCCGAGTCGCCGCCGGCCATCCAGCCTTCCTTCGTATCGAGGAGCAGTCCGCCCTTGACCTTCTCCGCCTCGGTCGAGTGGCACTCGTAGCAGTGTTTCACGAGGAGCGGGCGCACCGATTCCTCGAAGAACGCGAGCTGCTCGTGGGTGGGCTCGTCCGCGGCGAGCGGTGCCGCGGCGAAACCGATCGCGAGCAGGGCGTGGCGGAGCGAAGGGGGCATCATGGTGTGCTCCAACTCCACATCGCGGGAGAAGTTGCGCGGGGGCAACAAATGGCTCTCCGAACGCCGGTGAAAGTGCTCTCGAGACCGCGCCTGAACGACGAGGTGGCGACGAGGACGTCACCACTACGGAGGGTAGGCTCCGCGCATCCCGGGCACGCGGAGGCGGATCGGGCCCTTCGCCGTCCGGACATCGACCGCCTCTCCGCCCTGGGTGGCCTCGATGCCGCCCGTGTCGGCGAGCTCGGCCGCGACCTCTCGAACGAGAGGCATCAATTCGCGCCACGATTGCTCTCCCGGGTCAGTGGCGCAGGCCCGTGCGACCTCCGAGGGACAAAGCGAGGCCGGACTACGCGCCTCGGCGAGGCGGAGCATCTCACGTTCGATGACGAGGCGCTGTTCCATGAAAAGGGTTTCGTTTATCGCTGGAATTTGGAGTCGCAGCAGGTGAAAGAAGCCCACGATCCCCCCGTATTTTTGCCTTATGGCCCAATCCATCCATCGATACCCCCAGAACGCCGCCGGTCCCTTCTTCGTCAGCGACGAATGCATCGACTGCGACCAATGCCGCCACCATGCTCCCGCCTTTTTCGCCCGCGATGATCGCGCCGCCCATTCTTTCGTCGCCCGTCAGCCGGTCACGGCGGAGGAAATCCGCGAGTGCGAGGAGGCGTTGGACGGCTGTCCGGCGGAGGCGATCGGGAGGGAGGAAGAGCGTTGAGCAAGCCTCACTCAAAAGGATTTTCGATGCGGACGGTGCCGTAAACCCGGCCCGACTGGAAATCCTCGGAATAGAGCGTGGTCAGTCCGAAACTCTCGGCATAAGCCCACAAATGGGCGTCGAACCAACTCAAGGAGTAGGCGGCCCACCCCCGCAGCGCGAGTCGCAACAGGCCTTCGTCGGGACAAAGAATCGGGAACTGGAGCATCAGCTCGTCCACTTCCCGTCTGGCTTCCTCGGGAGTCAGCAGGCAGCCACCCTTGGGAAGCGGTCGCGTCGTCGCGGCGACGAACTCAATCAAGGCCTGGTGCGGGATGCGGAGACTCCCCTCCTCCATGCCGCGGCGCATGAGATTTCGCGCACATTCCTGTTTCTCCGGATCGCGTGGATCGACCCGGTAAACGAGCACATTGGTATCAAGCAGAGCGGCCATCGCCCCTTTGATAGAGTTGTTCGCGTGTCCAGCCGCGATCGGCGTTGCTTCCGACGCGCTCGAGTTGGGCCGCTTCCCGGGCCTTCTGCCTTTCAGTGGCCTCGTCGAAGAGCCGCAACCGGAACGCGAGATCGAGAGGGCTCGTCTCATCCTTCACCCCTTCTTCGCGAACGGTCGTGACCCGAATCGCGTCGCCTGCCGATTCAAATTGGATTTCCGAACCAGGCTTGATGCCATGCGCCTCTGCGACGGCTTTGGGGATGGTCACTTGAAGCTTGCTGGTGACTTTGCTCATTTCCTTACTAAAACAAGGATTGAATCCTTGTCAATCAAAGTAGAAGCGGCGTCCCGCCGCTTTCG
>JALRFZ010000506.1 GCA_023253615.1 Verrucomicrobiales bacterium
GAAGACCGTGGCCGCGCGGCCTTTCTCTACCAAGGCACCCGCTCCGTCGCGCACCCAGAAAACCGCGGCATGATCGGCGATGCGCCGGGCCTGGGCGAGGTGGTGGGTGACGATGACGATGGTGATTTTTTCCCGCAGAGACAGGATCAAATCCTCGACGACGCCCGAAGCGATGGGGTCGAGGGCGCTGCAGGGCTCGTCGAATAGGATCACTTCGGGCTCGAGGGCGAGGGCGCGGGCAAGGCACAGTCGCTGCTGCTGGCCGCCGGAGAGGGCGGTCGCGGGGTGGTGGAGGCGGCCGGAGATTTCCTTCCACAGGCCGACTTCGCGGAGGACGGTCTCAATGCGATCGGGGATCTCGCTCTTGGACCAGCCGTGCTCCTTCAGGGGGATCTCGAAATTCCGCCGGATCGATTGGGGGAAGGGATTGGGCCGCTGAAAGACGATCCCGACGCGGCGGCGCAGTGCGAGGACGTCCGTTTTGGGATCGGTCACCTCGGTGCCATCCGCGAGCCGGATGCTGCCGGAGACGCGGCAACCGGGGACGAGGTCGGTGAGGCGGTTGAGGGCATGGAGGAAGCTGCTCTTGCCGCATCCGGACGGACCGACGAGGGCGGTGATCTGTCTCGCGGGGATCCCGAGATCCACGTCGCGGAGGGCGGTGAGATCGCGATAGGAAAGGGAAAGTCCGGAGACTTGGAGCGCGGGGGCGTTCATGGGGCGGAGGCGCGGCGTCGCAGCCAGTGTTCTGAAAGGGCCACGGCGGCGGAGTTGACGACGAGGATGAGAGCGAGGAGGACGAGGGCGCTCGAGGACGCCATTGCTCCTCCGTTGGCGACGTTGAGGGCGAGGTCGTAGATGTGGACGGAGAGCGCCCTTCCCGAATCGGAAAGGGATCCCGGCATCCGTGTCGAGTAGCCGCTCGTGAAGAGCAGGGCCGCCGTTTCCGAAAGGGCGCGTCCGATGCCGAGGGTGATGCCGATGACGATGCCCGGCAGGGCGGCCGGGAGGAGGAGGCGCGCGGTGGTCGTCGTTTTCGACAATCCCAGGCCCGCCGCGGCCGGCCGCAGATCGGAGGGGAGGGACTCGAGCGCCGTCAGGGTGGTGCGCACGAGGAGGGGCAGGATCATGCAGGCGAGCGTGAGCCCTCCGGAAAGAATCGAAAAGCCGAGGCCGAGTGTTTGTGAGAAACAGACCATGCCGAAGAGGCCGAAGACGATCGAAGGCACGCTCGCGAGCAGGTCGACTCCGCCGGTGATGATCCGCGCCGCCGTGCCGCTGCGCCGGGTGAATTCGGAGAGCCAGATCGCGCATCCCACTCCGAGAGGGATCGCGAGCCCGAGGCAGCAGGCGAGGATCCCGAGAGTCGAGACGAGGATCGGGGCGATTCCGCCGCTACGTCCCGCATCCGTGACTTCTCCGGAGAGGAAATCCCAGGAGAGATGCGGCAGGCCGAGCCGCACCAGATCCCGGATGAGCCAGGCGAAAAGCACGAAGCTGAGAAGGGCGCCGAACAAACCCGCGATCGCGATCATGCGGTCGAGCCCTTTTGACGGAGATCGTCGGATGGGATGGGTGATCATGTTGGAGTTCCTTTCACCTCACACTCATACTCATACTCAGTTCGGGTTCGGAAGAGCGTTTCGGGATTGAGTAAGAGCAGGAGGTAAGAGTAAGGGTATGAGTTTTTAAGCACCACCGATGGCCGAATCGGCAGTGTTCTTCCGAAAAGAAATCCAGCCCACCAACAGTGCGGTACAGAGCATCAGCACGAGGCCCGCGCAGAAGAGCAGCGCCTTGTGCGAGGCGGTGGCGTAGCCCATTTCCAGCGCGATGGTGGAGGTGATCGGCCGGATCGGATCGAAGAGGCTGTCGGGGATCTGCGGGATGTTTCCACAGACGAGGACGACGGCCATCGTCTCGCCCAGGGCGCGGGCAAGCCCCAGAAACACGCCGGTGGTGATCCCGCCCCGGGCGGCGGGCAGGGCAATGGAGAGAATGGTGCGGGCGCGGCCGAGACCAAGGCCTGCGGCGGCTTGAAGCAGGAATGAGGGCACGGCCTGGAGGGCGGCCTGGCTCGTCAAGGCTATGAGAGGCAGGATCATCAGAGCCAGCACGATGCCGCCCGCGAGCAGGCTTTGCCCGGGTGTCCCGGGGGCGATGCGGAGGATCGCGGGCACGACGACCATCAGGCCCCAGAATCCGAAGACCACCGACGGCACGCCGATGAGCAGCTCCATGATCCGCCGATTCCACCGCTCCAGCAATGGGGGCGCGTAGAAGCGATGGAAAATGGCGGAGGCGAGTCCCACCGGCAGGGCGAGGACCACGGCGAGCAGGGTGACGAGGGCGGATCCCGCCAGCATCGTCACGATCCCGAATTGTGGATCACGCTGCGAGCCGGGTTGCCATTTGGCGTCGGTGAAAAAGGCTCCGAGGCGTCCCGCTTCGATGGCAGGCCAGGCTCCGGCAAAGAGATGCCAGAGGATCAGCAGCACCATGCCTCCCGAGACCAGCGCGAGGAGTCCAAGGACGCCGCCGGTGACACGATCAACGGACCGGGACAAAGAAGTGTTTCTCGACGATGCCATGGATCTCGGTCGACATCAGGTAGTCGAGGAAGGCTTGGGCGGCAGGGGAGGTCTCCGCACCGGTCACGATGTTGAGAGGGCGTGTGATGGGGAACGAGCCATCCTTCACCGACTCCATTGTCGGAGTCTTGCCGTCGGTGATGACGAGCCGGATCGGCGTGCCCGCCTTTTCCTCGGCCGAGGCCGTGCCGATCGAGACGTAGCCGATCGTGTGGGGATTGCCGACCACGGAATGGATGACGTGGAGGTTTTCACCCACGATGACATCCGCCTTCACGTCGGCGTTGTCGAGCCCGAGGTAGTGGAGGAACACCTCGAGGGTCGAGCGTCCCTCCGCCTTGTTCGCGACGACGATGGTCGCGTTGTTTCCGCCGACTTCCTTCCAGTTGGTGATCGTTTTGGTGTAGATGTCGATCAACTGCTGTCGGTCGAGCTGCTTCACGGGATTGTCCTGGTGGAGCACGACACAGACGCCGTCCATCGCGAGGGTGTGGGCGGTCAGTTTGGCGGTCTCGTCCTGTTTGAGAGCGCGTGAGATCATCCCGAGATCCGCCACTCCGGTCGAGGCGTCGGTGATCCCGCGCAAGGAGCCGCCCGATTGCACTTCGATGCGGACACCGGGATGGGAGGCTTCGTATTCCTTCGCCGCATCGGCCACGACCGGGGCGACGGTGCTCGACCCGGTGACCATGATCGTCCCGGAAGATTCTTTTCCGCCGCAGCCGGCGAGCAGCATCGCGGCGAGCGATGCCGCTACGATTCGGGATCGAAGGTGATCCGGCAGCATCCCAGATCGACGATCCCGTCGCGGCGCCGTTTCATCGTGGGCGTGAGCTGGTAAAGCACGGCCTTTCCATCCCTCGTCGCCTCGACGATCCCGGCGTCGCGCAGATTCCGCAGATGATGCGAGAGCAGGCTCTGCTCGATCCCCAGGGCGGTCTGGATCTCCCCCACGTGGCACGGTCCGCTCATGAGATGGCGCACCACCGCCAGGCGCGTCTCGTCCGCCAGCGCCTTGAGGCGTCCGGCACACGAGTCGGCGTTCGAGCGGGAGGAGGAGTCCGGCGTTTTCATGGGAAGATGGCAGGGGAGAAGGATGGTCGCCTCGGCGGACTTTCATATGAATGATCGTATAAATGAACGAAAATTCATATTTGGCAACGCCCGAAATGGCGACCCTTTCTCCCGGCATCGTGCCACGGTCGTGACGATGTGGCAAGGCCGATGGGATCCCGCGTGGGGGAATCGCGTGATCCGCCCTACGCGATGCGGTATCGCGATGGTTTTGCCTCGAACGCCCTTTTCGTGTTAGGCGAATGGGGTATGGATCGTCGTCATTTTCTCAAGTCCGCGGCCCCCGTCGCCGCCGCGAGTCCGCTCGCCGGAGCTTTCGCCCGGGAAGCGGCGGCATCGGCGGATCCGGTGAAGCGCCTCACGGAGAACCTCAATCCCGTCATGCAGAAGGCGCGCGATGCGGCCATGGCGGTGCTGCAGCCGTCGGCGAAGGACTTGCAGCATGGTCTCGAGCTCCATGCCGACGCCCTCGTCTTCGATGCCTACGGATTCTCGCCGCGATGCGCGATCGACGGCGAGGCCCTCAAGGCCGCGGTGATGGCGGGAGCCTCCGATGTCGAGCTCGACGACATGCGCGAGGACATGAGCATGACCCGCTGTGTCACCTCCGAAGCCGAACGGGCGGAATACCTCGAAGGCTGGCGTGCCTCGGGTGTCACCTGCATCTTCCAGAACGCGGGGCAGGAATGTCAGGATCCGATGCGCCTGCTGAAGCGGCTCGCTCATTTCACCTACACCACCGACCACCTCCGCGAGCTCGTCGCGAAGGCGGTGACGCCCGACGATGTGGAGGAGGCGAAAGCGGCGGGAAAACACTGCCTTTATTTCACCGGCAACGGCGTGCCACTGACGCAGGATTGGCTCTCGATCCCCGACGAGCTCCGCTACCTGAAGATCTTCCATCACCTCGGCATCCGCATGATGCATCTCACCTACCAGCGCCGGAACATGATCGGCGACGGCTGTGCCGAAACGTCGAACGCGGGATTGAGCGACTTCGGCCGGGCCGTGATCGCCGAGATGAACCGCGTCGGTGTCATCCCCGATTGCGCCCACTCGGGCTGGCAGACGAGCCTCGATGCGGCGAAAGCCTCGTCGAAACCCGTCGTCGCGAGCCATTCCACGGCGGCGGCGCTGCATCCCCACATCCGCAGCAAACCCGACGAGGTGATCCAGGCGCTCGCCGATACGGGAGGTTACATCGGGATCTGCTGCATCTCGCGTTTCCTGCGCGGCAAGGGAGATCTCAATGCCTTCCTCGATCACATCGATTACGTCGCGAAGAAGTTCGGCGTCGATCATGTCGCCATCGGCACCGACATCGCCTATACGTCCCGGAACAGCGCCGAAGAAAGCAAGAAGGCGGCGATCGGCGGGCTGCGGCGCAAACGCGAGGATTTCCGATCGCTCTGGCCGAAGGATGATTTTGTCGCGACCGAACAGGCCGACCTCAGCATCGCCTGGACGAACTGGCCGCTCTACACCGTCGGCCTCGTGCAACGCGGATACTCCGACGACGACATCCGCAAGATCCTCGGAGGAAATGTGATGCGGGTGCTGCGAGCGACGGAGGGGGAGGCGGTAAGCGGTAAGCGGTAAACAGTGAGCAGTGAGCAGTGAGCAGTGAGCAGTGAGCGGTAAGCAGTGAGCAGTAAGGGGTGGAATGTGGATCGTTCACCGTTCACCGATCACCGATCACCGATCACCGATCACCGACACCATCCCC
>JALRFZ010000799.1 GCA_023253615.1 Verrucomicrobiales bacterium
GGAGCGAGGAGCATGCCGATGGGCAGACTGATCAGGCAGAGGAAAACGGGATTACGGCTCCTGCGGAAAGTTTTGGAACCGATTGCAAGCCTACTCCTACCGGATGCACTTGGCGATTCGAATCCTTTCGTCGGAGTGAGGAAATGAATCGACGGATCGGGTTTGTTTTGCTACCGGCTTGCGGTCCCGCCGGTCCTCGTTGAGGATAGCTGGGAAATGGGCGGCTCGACGAATGGGTGAAAAGGCGGCTCCAGATGAAATTCATGCGACGCTATTGGTTGATCTCACTGGCGATGGGAGGCGGGGCTGCCGTGCTCGTCTCCGCGCTGGCCTTCGGTGGGGTCTTCGAGCCACTCGCGGTGGGCCTGTCGGACCGGTACGAGGCGGGCGGTTGGGCGCCCGCGGCCGGATGGGTGCGCTGGCGCTGGCTGGAGACCGCGCTGACGGTCCTCGCCTCGATCGGGATGGCGTGGGCGGTGATCGATGTGACCCGGATGGCCCGGAAGGTGCTGGTGGCGGTCTCGGCCATCCTCGTGCTGTCGGTGCTGTCGCCCTTGTTCGCGCTCTACGGGTTGCTCTTCGAGCCTTCGGGTCCGCTCGCGGGCTCGATCCTGGCGGCGGCAGGGGCTTTCTGTTTTGCCCGGACCCCGGCGGGAAAACGGAAGTGGCTTCTTGAGGAAGCGGTCGGCACGAGAGTCTCGGGCAAGGTTTTCCAGGGCTTGCTCGAATCGCCGGCGGAACCGGGGTTCGAGGGCGCGAAACGCCGGGTCACCACCCTGGTCTGTTGCCTTTTTCCGCCGGACGCCGGCAAGGATTCCCTCACCGCGGCCGACCTCCTGACGATGGGCAGCCTTTTCCTCCGCTCGGTCTCGACCTTCCTCCTTGAACGAGGTGCCTATCTTGAGGAAGCGGGGCCTGAAAAGGTGCGGGTCTCGTTCGGCATGCTCGCGGAGACGGAGGATCACGCGGAGCAGGCGTGTCTGGCGGCGCTCGATCTGCGGATCCGGCTCCGCGGGCTCGCGGAGGAGTACGAATCGCGTTGGTTTCACCCGCTCCGCTGTGGAGTCGGGGTAGAGTCCGGGGAAATGACGGTGGGACTCTGCGGCACGCCGGGACGGTTTGTCTTCGCCGGGCTCGGCGGGGGAGAGGATTTTGCGGGCCGTCTCGCCCTCGCCAACCGCCGCTTCGGATCCGATCTGCTCATGGGACCGGAGCTCCACCGGCAGGTCAGGGATCGGTTCGAGGTGCGCCCGCTCGAGATGATTTACGATCCCGTCCGGCAGGAATTGCGCGAGGTCTTCCAATTGCTCGCCGAGGCCGGACAATTTTCCGACGAGGAACGCGCCCGCCGCGATCATTTCTGGCGGGGGGTGATCCTTTGGCGCGAGAAGAAATGCGAGGATGCCCTCGAGTTTTTCAGCAAGGCGCGGATTCCGGGGTTGGAGGACGGCCCTCTCGCTTATTTCACGGAAAAGGCGCAAGTGCGTGCGATCCTCCCCGAGGGACGGTCGATCCGGCTCGTGAGGGAGCTCACCGAGGAGGGGCATGCCCGTCTCATGGATCGTTTCTAGCCTCCGCCGCCCCAATCGCCCTTTCGATCTCTTTCATGGCCACTGTCGATTATCCAGACCCGGTTCGCCGGCTCATCGCCCAACTGAAGCAACTTCCCGGGATCGGCCCGAAGAGCGCCGAGAGAATCGCCGTCTGGCTGATCCAGCGGGGGGCGGAGACCTCGCTTTCTTTTTCCGATTCCTTGGTGACGGCGGCCCGCGAGGTCACGGAGTGCCGGATCTGCGGATTTTTCGCCACCGAGGACCACGGTTGCGCGATCTGCGACGGACATCACCGCGAGGGAACGCTCCTCTGCATCGTCGAACAACCCACCGACATCCTCCCGCTCGAGCGATCGGGGGCCTTCCGCGGGCACTACCACTCGCTCCGCGGACGGATCTCCCCGCTCGACAACATCGGTCCCGAGGATCTGCGGATCGGTGAACTCGTGAAACGGATCGAAGCGGGCGGATTCGCCGAGATCATCCTCGCGCTCAGTTCGGATGTCGAAGGCGAGGCGACCTGCCATTACCTCGCCGAGCTGCTCGGTGGATACGGGGGGCTCAAGGTCTCGCGTCTCGCCCAAGGGCTGCCTGCCGGGGGAGGGTTGAACAGTGCCGATGAGCTGACTCTGCTGCGCGCCCTCCAGGGCAGGGTGGGATTGTAGCGAAAGGCCGGGGCGGGGGATCAGTTCGAGGCCGACTCCAGTTCGGCGAATCTCGGCACCATCTCCGCCGCCTTTTCCTCGAGACCACGGATGAAGCGCACCCGGGCGGTTTCACCGGCCGTGAGATTATGGATCGATTCGACGAGATCGTCGAGGGTATCGATCTCCGCTCCATTCATCGCGATGATGACGTCCCCTTTTTGCAGGCCGGCTTCGGCGGCCGGAGACGCGTGTTTCACTTCGAGCACTTCGGGGCTCGACGACTCGTTGTGAAAGATGAGGCCGACCCAGACCGGTCCGGAGCGTTGGTGACGCTTCATGTCCTCGACGATCTTCCGGACACGGGCCGCCGGGATGGCATAGACCTCGCCTTCCGTCTCGGTCTCCTGACAGGTGAGGATGGCGAGCAATTCCCCCTGGCCGTCGACAAGCACGGTGCCGGCGCGGCAATGGGTTTTGGTCTCGGCGACCCGGAGGCGCAGGAGCGGGTAGGGGAAGGTCTCGCCCCGGTAGGCCCAATCCTTTCCCGCGACGGTGGAGAGGCAGGCCGAGCTGCCCGAGACGCAGCGTCCCTGATCCCCGGGTTTGGGGGAATCACCGGCCGCGAGCGGCACCGGGCGCACTGGTCCGAGACCGGAGGAAACTTCGATGAGGCAGAGCCGGTGATCGTGATCGAGGTGGATGATGCGGCCATCGACTTCCGCGCCGGCGTCGCGCAAGCGGGCGGCGGTGAGTCCCTCGAGGGCGACGTTCCTGGGGATCACGCTGACAAACCAGGTCCGACGATCGACGCAGACTCCGGGACTTTCGATTCCCTCCGCCCAGATGACGGAGACGGTGGCCGGAGCTTCCTCGGCACGCAGCGGGAGGAGTCCCGCGGCCAACAGCAAGACGGGATAAAGGATCGCGGACCTCATGGAGTCGATCAGAGTTCGCGAAGGTGGCCGCGGACCCCGGCGGGCAGCATTCCGGGGGCGGCGGTGATTTGATCTCCGGACACTCCGGGCACGCGACCGCCCCGGGCGGGCAGCTGCAGCTCGATCGGATCATCCTCGCCCACGGCGGGCGAGGTGAAGTAAGGGGAGGGGGTGGAGGAACCGTTCGATCCGGTGGAATCGGCAAAGCCGCCCGGTGCGGATGCGGAACCGCCGGTGCCGGCGAAGTACAAGCCCGCGCCGATCGCCGCCGCGGCGAAGGCGCCCGCCGGCACGAGACGCCTCGCGCCTCCGCTCTCCTCGAACCACATCGAGATCCGCTCGAAGAGGAGACCGCGGGCGGATTGCTTCAACATCTCGGAGCGCTGGCGCTCCTTGAACTCTTCCATGAAGGACTGGAAATACTCGTCGCCGGGCGACTCGTATCGTTTGAGGCGGATCAATCGCTGCACGTCATCGGGATCATTCATTGCCATCTGGGGAGTCGGGGTAATTAACGGGATACCCGCGTCTTTTTCAATTCCGTATCCTGTCGCAAACCCGCCGGACTCACTTCCGGAAGTCTTCGAGGTAGGCCTGCAACTGGCGATGGGCGTAGAAAAGACGCGATCGCACGGTCCCTTCCGAGATTCCCAGGATCTTGGCAATTTCAGCATGGGGCATGGCCTGGATGTCGAACATCGTGACCACCGTGCGATGGTCTACTGACAGCTTCTGCATGGCCATGTTCAATCTTTGCTGCAGTTCGGAAATGTTCGCCTCCCGGACCGGATCGCTCTTCGAGGTCACTTCGATGAATTCCCGGTCGTTCTCGATCGCGAGATCGACGTCGTCGAGGCTCATCGTCCGGCGACGGTTGCGCTTCTTGAGGAAGTTCAGCGTCATGTTCGTCGCGATCGAATAGATCCACGTGTAGAACGAGGATTTGCCGCGGAAGCGCTTCAGGGCGCGGTAGGCCTTGGCGAAGACGTCCTGGAGGATGTCGTTCGTGTCCTCGCGGTTCGAGGTCATGTGGTAGACCAGGCCGTAGAGCTTGGGCGTGTATTTTTCCACAAGCGCGTCGAAGGCACGCGTGTCGCCTTCGCGCGCCCGTTCCACGAGTTCGAGATCGGGATCCGGACGACTCAGCGAGGTGCCGGAGGCGGGGACTTCTTCGGAAGCGGTATCGAGGGTGGCAGGCATCAGGGAGAGGGGCGGACCGGCCGGGCGGACCCCGCCGCTGGTCGCGGAGGGAGGCGGCACCGGGACTTCGTCCACCCCGGCGGAGGTCAGGAAGGATCCTTCTCTTTCCATTTCTGGAGAGCTTTGTCGGGCGCGATCATCACGTCCTCGCGACCGTTGGGGGTGACGACCGAGCCATCGGGGCCGAGCACGATGAGGGCGGGGATCCCCCGGATTTCAAATTTGCGCGCAAGCGTCTGGGCCTCCTTCGAGCCCGCGCCGGGCAGGGTGAGCCACTTCATCTCCATCTCGCGGATGTAGGTCTTTTTCTCACCCTCGGAGTTGTCGAGGCTGACGAAGACGATCTCGAAATCCTTCCCGGCGTTCTCGTCGCGGAACTTGACGAGGCTGGGAGTGAAGGCGCGGCAGGGCGGGCACCAGTGCGCGGAAAAGTAGAGGGCGACCGTCTTTCCCTTGAGCGTGGCCACGTCCACTTCCTTGCCTTCGGCGTCGTGGAGCACCGCCGGGAGAACGCCGGCGAGACCCGAAGGTTCCTCGGCGACGACCGTGAGGGGCAGGACGAGAACGGAGAGAGCGGCGGCGAAAAGCAGGGAGTGCGGTTTCATTTTCAAGATCTTGTGGTTACGAAAGTGAGACGGCGGATCAGCCGACTTCTTGCATCGAATACGCGAAAATCCGCAAAAATCTTAGCAAATTCGGAGATTTCGACGTTTTCGACGGTGAAACCCGGGTGGTGCCGGAGCCGCGCGATTCCGGGATGATGCCGTCTCTCGGAGGTTGATTCCGTCGCCTCTCCGTGGCAAAAATCGGGCATGTCGTCCGATCTTTACCCCTCGTCACCCGATCGTCGTGCTTTCCTCGCCGGCTCAGGACTCGCCCTTGGTTCCCTCGCCGCCGTCCTCCCGGCCGGAGCCCAGGAAAAACCCGCCGCCGCCAGGACCTTCAAATTCGGATTGAACATGTCGACGATCCGCGGACAGGAGCTCGACGCCGCCGCCGAGATCGACGTGGCCGGAAAGGCCGGATACGATTCAATCGAGCCCTGGTTCCGCAAGCTCAACGAATACCTCGAAAAAGGCGGCAAGGTGGAGGATCTCAAGAAGCGCATCGACGATCACGGGCTCACCGTCGATAGCGCCATCGGATTCGCCAAGTGGATCGTGAACGATCCCGCCGAGCGGGCCGCCGGGCTCGAGGAAGCGAAGCGCGACATGGATCTGATCGCCCGCCTCGGAGGCACGCGCATCGCCGCCCCGCCCGCGGGCGTCCCCGCCGGCGAGGTCGTCTCGCTCGACGATGCCGCGGATCGCTACCGCGCCCTTCTCGAACTCGGCGACTCGATGGGCGTCGTGCCCCAGGTCGAGATGTGGGGAGGCAATCCCACCATCGGCACCGTGGAAAAAGCCCTCTACGTCGCGATCCGCTCGGGTCATCCCAAGGCCTGTTTCCTCGGCGATGTCTATCACACCTACAAAGGCGGGTCCGCCTTCGAATCCCTCCTCCTGATGGGGCCGCACGCCCTGCAGACCTATCACTTCAACGATTACCCCGCCGATCCGCCCCGCGAGACGATCAAGGACGCCGACCGCGTCTTCCCCGGCGACGGCATCGCCCCGCTCACCGCGATCCTGAAGCATTTCATGGCGGTGGGAGCCTATCCGGTGCTGTCGCTCGAGCTCTTCAATCCTTCCTATTGGGCCATGCCGGCCGACGAATGCGCGAAGACCGGTCTCGCCAAAATGAAGGAAGCCGTCGCCAAGGCGATGGCATGACCGGATCCGACAGGGTCGGCGAGACGACCCGACCCTGTTCTGTCGCGGAGCGGCAGGGGGCGCTCACTCCACCGGCAGTCCGGCGAGCATTTTGTCGAAGCCCTTGATCGCTTCCTCCTCGTTCAGGAGGAAGCCGTTGTATTCGACCATGCCGGCGCGGTCGATGATCACCCACCACGGAGTGCCGCCCGGCTTGTAGGTGCCGCTCACCCCCGGGAATCCCGGCACCTTCGTGTAATGTCCGAAGGGGATCTTCAGATCGAATTTCTTCGCGGCGACGACGAGCTTGTCGGGCGTGTTGTCGAGGAAACCCTCGAAGGCCGTCTGCACCGCGAGGAAGACGATGCCGTCGTTTCCTTCGTAGCGCTTCACGAGGTTCTGCAGGACGGGGAATTCGCGCTCCTGCGAAGCCCGGCACCAGTGTTGGAAGAAGAAAAGCACGATGATCTTGCCCTCGTAGTCGGTGATCTCCACCTTGTCCTTGCCCTCGGGCAGTTGATACCAGTCGCTCACGTTCAGGAGGGGGGCCTTTTGTCCCTGGATGCCTTTCTGCATCTCCTGCGCTTCCGTGATCAGAGGCAGGGAGAGGGCGGCGGCGAGGGCGAGGAGTGTCGTGTTCCGGGGAGATTTCATCGTTCAGGCAGGTGTCTTACGGGAAATGGAGCACAAGATTGCGCCCTTGCGGGGAAAATTTTGATCCTTAGAATGGCGGAAGCAGGGAATCACCTTGCCCGACACCGCCATCATGACGCATCCGCACCCCGATCCTTTCAAAGAGGCCCGCGCCGAGGGCCCCGTCCTGCAGTGCCCTTTCCGGGGAGAGCCGATCACCATGATCCTGCGTCACGAGGACGTGCGCAAGGCCGCGAAAGATTGGAAAACGTTCAGCTCCGACGCCCCCTTCCGCGTGCCCATTCCCTCCGAGGAGGACGTGCGCACGATGCGCCAGCTCCCCATCGAAACCGATCCGCCCGAGCACACCGGATACCGCGCCATCGTCGAGCCCTTTTTCAAACGCGCCAAGGATCCCGGCATGATCGCGAGCGTCGAGACCCTGATCGACCGCCTCCTCGACGAGGCGCTCGGGCGGGAGACCAGCGAGATCGTCTACGAATTCGCCCTGCCCCTCCAGTCGCACGCCCTCACCTACCTGCTCAACGTCCCCGAGAGCGAGGCGGCGATCTGGATCGGTTGGGGCATCCACGTCTTCCGCGTGCGGGACGGCCTGAAGCCCGGCACCGAACTCGAGGAATACCTGCACCGCCGCTTCGACGAGGCGGAAGCCGGAGCCGCTCCCGGCGATGATTTTTTCAGCGCCCTCGTCAATGCCGATTACCAGGGGCGGCGCCTGACGCGCGAGGAGGCGATGGGCTTCGCCAACCTCGCCTTCGCCGGCGGACGCGACACCATCATCCACACCGTCTCCAACATTTTCGCTTATCTGTCAGGGAATCCCGCGGCTCTCGCGTTCATCCGCGAAGACCCCGGCCGTGCCGTTCACGCGAGCGAGGAGTTTTTCCGCGTCTACATTCCGCTCACCCACATCGGCCGGGTCTGTCCCGCCGATACCGGAGTCGGGGGCGTCACCGTGCCCGCGGGGCAGCGCGTCTCGCTCTGCTGGTCGTCGGCCAATCGGGATGAGACCGTCTTCGAGGACGCCGACGAGATCCGGCTCGATCGCAAGCCCAATCCCCACCTCGCCTTCGGGTTTGGCACCCATCTCTGTCTCGGGGCGCCGCACGCCCGTCTCCTCGTGCGAACCCTCCTGCAAAAACTCGCCGCGCGGATCTCCGCCGTGGAAGTGCTCGACTGCGAGGAGCGGATCGAGCGCGAGGAGAAATACGAGCGTATCGTCGGCTACGATTCCCTCAGGGTGCGTCTTTCCCCTCTTTGATCGAGGTGAAGAGAGGCTCGAAAAGCGCCCGCAATTGGCGCGAGCCGTAGGGCGAGAGGTGGCTGCGGTCGGTGTAGAGCGCGCGTCCCCCCCGGGCCATCTCGTAGCGGCCCTGTGAATCGGTCAGGAGAGGGCGGGGATCGAGGACTTTCACCTCCGTGCCAGCGAGCGCTTCATCGAGGAGGCGGTTCACCGCGGCATCGGTTTTTTCGTGTTCTGTCAGGGGGAGGGAGAAGGTGTTTTCATCCAGTCCCCGCGCCCTTGCCTGGGCGATCGTCCCGGGCACGTCGAGCGGTTGGTGGGCGACCGCCCGCATCACCACGACTTCGAGGCCTTTGGCGGAAAGCTCCCGCACGGCCCTGGAACGGCACCTCGGACGAGCAACAGGTTGTTCTCTTTGTCAATTCGCACGAGCCGCAAATTGCGCATCGTAGACCGCTCATTACCGTAGCGACCCGCCATCCGCTTGCCCTTGAACACGCGGGCTGGCGAGGTGTTCATCCCGGTACCACCCTGGTGACGATGCACCTTCTTCACGCCGTGACTTGCCCGCTGGCCCTTGAAGCCATGCCGCTTCATCACGCCCGCGGTGCCGCGGCCTTTCGTGGTGCCCGTAATGTCAACGAACTCAACGCCCTCGAACACGTCGACCGTAAGCACCTGCCCCACCTCGGCTCCGTCGTAGACGCCACGCATTTCACGAACCATCCGCTGCGGTTCGCAATCGGCTTTCGGAACCGCTTGCACACCGGCCTCGGCCCGCGCCTTCGCCCGCTTGCCATCGAGATTGGCAACCTGCCCCCGGAGCGATCGACTGGCCAGTCGCCGCGGCTTGTCGCGAAAACCGATCTGCACGGCCGAATAGCCGTCGCGACCCACACTACGCACGAGAAGAACGGGGCACGGCCCAGCCTCGATGACGGTGACCGGCACCACCGTGCCGTCGGCGTCAAACACCTGCGTCATCCCGATCTTGCGGCCCAAAAGCCCTTTCCGCCCGGTCTTCTCCGCACCTGCGGCAGCGGCAGTCTCGGTTGCAGCCATGGTTGTTTCGCCTGCGAACTAGGTCTTGAGCGCTGAGAGCGACTCCCCAGGTCCGCGATCACGCTCGAAGCCGTCGGCCACGGGAGCACCAGGAACCTTCTTCCTCCACCAACCGGCGGAGAGTTCCCAGCCTTACCCGCAACGCCTTCCAAGCATGCCTGTTCGTGCGCTCCAAAATGTGGGTTCGTGTGGATGTGGTCGGGCGGTCCGCTACCGCGACGAAGCCTTGATCTTGATATCGACACCTGCCGGCAGGCTGAGTTTGTTGAGGGCCTCG
>JALRFZ010000523.1 GCA_023253615.1 Verrucomicrobiales bacterium
ACTACCTGCCGAAGGCCGCTGAGCGTCCGGTTTATAGTTACCGGCTTTCGGTCGTCCACTTTTGGTCCCTCGTCTTCATCTACATCTGGGCCGGGCCGCACCATCTGCTGAACACCGCCCTGCCGGAGTGGTTGCAATCCCTCGGCATGATTTTCAGCCTGATGCTCTGGGCGCCATCCTGGGGGGGCATGCTCAACGGTCTGCTTACTCTGCGCGGCGCTTGGGACAAACTCCGCACCGATCCGGTCATCAAGTTCTTCGTCGTCGCCATCACCTTCTACGGCATGTCGACCTTCGAGGGACCGCTCCTCTCGATCCGCTCCGTCAGCGCCCTCGCCCACTACACCGACTGGATCGTCGGCCACGTCCACAGCGGCACCCTCGGTTGGAACGGCTTCATGGCCGCCGGCATGTTCTACTGGCTCGCCCCGCGTTTCTGGCGGACGAAACTCTGGTCGGTCAACCTCGCCAACTTCCACTTCTGGATCGGCACCATCGGCATCCTCCTCTACGTCGCCTCGCTCTGGTTCGCCGGCATCATCCAGGGCCTCATGCTCAATGAAACCGACCCGACCGGCACCCGCCTCGTCAACGAGTTCGTCCAGACCGTCGACAAGATCTCGCTGCTGATGCTCACCCGGGCGATCGGCGGCACGCTCTATCTCGCCGGTTTCGTCCTCCTCGTCATCAACATTTGGAAAACCGCGAAGTCGGGCAAGGCGGTCAACGAAACCCGCGAGGTCTTCGAGGACCCCTCGGTGGTGAAGGATCGCATGGCCTGGGGTGCCGTCTTCCGCAACGATCCCATCGCCTTCACCTTCTGGGGCCTCTTCTTCGGGATCCTCTGGTTCTTCCTGCCGCCCGGTGCCAGCCACATGGCCCTGATCGTCACCCTCGGCTTCGCCGCCCTCGCCGTTTACCGGTTCAAGAAAGACACCGCGACCTGGGCGAAATGGTATGACGACCTCTCGGAGAATTACCTGCCCTTCACCGTCCTCGTCGTCATCGCCGTCGTCATCGGCGGGGCCGTGCAGATCATCCCCGTCGTCACGGTGAACCGCGCCATGAACGTGGAAGACCGGCTCCAGAAAGTCTACACGCCGCTCGAGCTCGCCGGACGTGACGTCTACATCAGCGAAGGCTGCTACAACTGCCATTCGCAGATGATCCGCACCCTCGTGCCCGATGTGCTGCGCTACGGCGACTACTCGCGCCTCGGCGAGTCGATCTACGATCACCCCTTCCAGTGGGGCTCGAAGCGCACCGGTCCCGACCTCGCCCGCGAAGGCGGTCTGCGCAGCGACTCGTGGCACTACCTGCACCTTCTCAATCCCCGCGACCTCAATCCCCAGTCGCGCATGCCCAACTATCCCTGGCTCGCCCAGAAAGAGACCGATTTCCGCAGCCTCCCCGGCCGGATCGCCGTGCAACAGCGCCTCGGCGTCCCCTTTCCCATCATGACCCCGGAGGAGATCGACCAGCGTGCCCGCGAGCAGGCCCTCGGGATCGCCACCCGCCTCGTCGGGGAGAAGGTGAAGATCCCCGTGAAGAAGGGCGACAAAGAGCCCGCCAACGAGACCGAGGCGCGGGACTACCTCGCCGGCACCCAGATGGTCGCCGTCATCGCCTACCTCCAGAAACTCGGGGCCTACGACGTCGTCTCCCCGCCGGAGAAACCCGAGCCCACCATGCCGCGCACCATCATGCCCGGCATCCCTGACAAACTGCGCCCGGCCCCCAAGGCCGAACCCGCGAAACCCGCCGAAACGGCACCCGCCGTCACGACGGCGCAGAACTGACCCCTCTCCTCCACCCACTCCCTCACCCTCCACCGCCGCCGCAAGGCCGCCCCCGCCATGTTCAAACGCGTCATTCTCGAAGGTTGGCACGAGTATGTGCCCTACCTCTGCTTCGCCCTCATCGCGGGCGTCTTCATCGCCATCCTCGTCCGGGCGATCCTGATGAAACCCAGCGACATCGAGCGGCTCGCCTCCCTGCCCCTCCTCGATGACGAGGAATTGAAGAAGGCCCGCGAAAACCAAACTTCCGACACCGCACGCCGATGAGCCAACAAAAGAAATCCGACAACGAAGTGACGATCCGGGAACACGTCTTCGACGGCATCCAGGAATACGACCAGAAGCTGCCGAACTGGTGGCTCTTCACCCTCTACATCACGATGGTGTGGTTCGTCATCGCCTGGTTCATCTACTATCAGACGACCCTGCCCACCCTCACCGACCACGAGCGCATCGATGCCAGTATCGCCGTGATCGAGGAGAAGAAGAAGGCCGAGCTCGAGACCATGCTCGCCTCTCTCAGCGACGCCTCGCTCCAGGAAATGAGCACCGACGCCACCCACACCGGCGCGGGCAAGGCCATCTACGAGACCAAATGCGCCGCCTGCCACGGGCTCGACCTCACCGCCAAACTCGGGGGCATCCAGCTCCCCGGCCTGCCCCTCAATGACAGCGAGTGGAAATACGGCGGCAAGCCCCTCGAGATCATGAACATCATCACCAACGGTTCGCCCGACGTGACGAAAGGAATGGTCGCCTGGAAGACCCAGCTCAGCCCGTCGGAGATCGCCCAGGTCGTCTCCTACATCCTCAGCAAACAACCCCAAACCTGACCGGATCACCATGTGCGAGCCCCATCACCCGCACGAATCCGCCCCCGCCTCGGGGCACCATCCATGTCCGCCCTCAAAAAGCCCAACCTCGATTCCCTCACCTCCGTCAATGCCGACGGATCCCGCTACTTCCTCCACCCCTCGGACGTCTCCGGACGATTCACGATGTGGCGGCGTGTGTTCGGGGCGGTGCTGCTCGCGGTCTACGTCCTCCTCCCCTGGATCCCGGTAAACGGCCACCCCGCCGTTTTCCTCGATCTCGCCGAGCGGCGCTTCCATTTCTTCGGCCTCACCTTCCTCGCCGAGGATCTCTGGATCGGCTTCTTCCTGCTCACCGGACTC
Source organism: Verrucomicrobiales bacterium (assembly GCA_023253615.1). Lineage (GTDB taxonomy): Bacteria > Verrucomicrobiota > Verrucomicrobiia > Verrucomicrobiales > DEV007 > Arctic95D-9. The sequence goes on from JALRFZ010000523.1 coordinate 2,975, forward strand.
GGCTTCTCGCTCTTCTACGTCACCTCCCTCTTCGGACGACTCTGGTGCGGCTGGGCCTGCCCCTACACCGTCTTCCTCGAGCACATCTACCGCCGCATCGAGCGTTTCGTCGACGGCGACTCGACCCAGCGCAAAAAGCTCGATGCCGCGCCCTGGACCGCGCAAAAGATCACCAGGCGGCTCGTCAAACACGGGCTCTACCTGCTCGTCTCGCTCCTCATCGCGCACCTCTTCATCTCCTACTTCATCTCCATCCCGCGCCTCTATGAATCCATGCAGCAGTCGCCGCTGCATCACGCGAAGGCCTTCGGGGTGATGGTGTTTCTCACCGTCTGCCTGCATTTCTCCTTCGCCTGGTTCCGCGAGCAATTCTGCATCATCCTCTGTCCCTATGGACGCATCCAGTCGGCCCTGACCGACGACGACACCGTCATCATCGGCTACGACGAGAAACGCGGCGAACCCCGTGGCAAGGCCAGCGATCCCAACGCCGGGGCCTGCATCAACTGCAGCCGCTGCGTCCAGGTCTGCCCCACCGGCATCGACATCCGCAACGGGCTCCAGCTCGAGTGCATCGGCTGCGCCGCCTGCATCGATGCCTGCGACGAGATCATGGAGAAAGTCGGACGCCCCAAAGGGCTCGTCCGCTACGATTCACTCAACGGTCTCGCCGGCGGGAAAAAGCGTTTTGTCAGGCCCCGCACCATCCTTTACACCGGCTTCATGTGCCTCGGCCTCGCCGTGCTCGGCCTCTTCCTCACCACCCTGCACTCCGCCAAGGCCGAGCTCATCCGCATGCCCGGACAGCCCTACTACGTCGATGATGCCGGAGTGCGGAACCAGTACCGTCTCCAACTCATCACCAAACAACAGCAGCCCACCGAATTCCGCATCCGCCTCGAAGGATTGCCCGAAGGCGCGCAAGTCATCGGACTCGAGGAGGTCATCACCCTGCAGCCCGGTGAAGAGACCATGAAGACCCTCATCATCCAGGTTCCCAAACCCGCCTACAAGGGCGAATTCCGCATCGAACTCAAAGGACAAATCACCCCCGGCGATTTCGAGATCAAGGACAACATCGAATTCCTCGGCCCCAGCGCCTACGCCCTCGATTGAAATCCCACCACTCCACCACTCCATGAAAAAGCGCCCCTGGCTCTGGATCGTCTTCGCCTTCCTCGTCCTCATCGCAAGCTGGGCCGTGCTCCTCAAAATCGCCGCCGACCACCGCCCCGCCACCGTCGAACTGCAAACGCGAGAGCGCTGACCACCTTTCACTTTTTACTTTTTACCTTTTACTGCGGCTGAAGGCCGCCCGACCATGGACCCCGCAACCCTCACCCTCGGCGGCCTCTTCGTCGCCGGACTCGCCACCAGTCTCCACTGTGCGGGCATGTGCGGGCTGCTCACCTGTGGTCTCGGCATCGCCGGACGCGGTCCCGCCCTCGCCTCCGTCGGGCTCTATCATTTCGCCCGCCTCGTCGGTTACGCCATCGCCGGCGGTCTCATGGGATTCCTCGGCGGACGCCTCGGCTTCGCCTTCAATCCCGCCGGAGTCCCCTGGTTGCCCGTCCTCCTCATCCTCTTCCTCCTCGCCATCGTCCTTGGATTCGACAAACGCCTCGGTGCCATCCCCGGACTCGGGAAGATCATGATGAAAATCCGGCTGAAAACGATGAAATTCCCCCCGCTCCTCCGGGCCGGCGTCATCGGACTCGCCACCCCCCTGCTGCCCTGCGGGCCGCTCTACGCCATGCTCGCCCTCTCCCTCGCCACCGGCTCGACCGTGCGCGGCATCGAGACCATGCTCGCCTTCGGCCTCGGAGCCCTCCCCGCGATCTGGGCCGTCCAGATCGGGTCCTCCTGGGTCAACCGCAAGCTCGGCGACCGCGGTTTCCTCTACGCCAAACGCGGACTCGCCGCCGTCGCCGCCCTCTCCCTGATGTGGCATTATCCCCAGCTCCTCAGCCAAGGCCTCGATCCCGGGAACGCCGCCTGCCGCTGCCTCAACGAAGTCGAATGAGCGCCGTCCTGACAAACACCTCCCTGCCCGAACCCGCCGCCCTCGAGGAACGCCGCTGCGACCACTGCGGCAACCGCTTCCAGCCTCGTTTCCAGGCCGAAAAATTCTGCTGCTCCGGCTGCCGCGTCGTCCACGACCTCATCCAATCCGGCGGCTTCGGATCCTTCTACGAACTCCTCGGACGACGCGTCCTCCAGCCCGCCTCCCAGCTCGAGCCCGCCGGCGACCAGCTCGAGGAAATCGCCGAAGCCGTCACCGCCGCCGAGACCGAGCGTCCCTCGCCCGACGCCCCCGCGCGCCTCACCCTGCGCCTCGGCAATCTCTCGTGCACCGCCTGCGTCTGGCTCGTCGACCACCTCTTCCGCCAGCATCCCGGGGCCCTGCGCATGAGCAGCGACACCTCGCGCTCCACCCTCACCCTCTGGTGGAATCCGGGCGATTTCGACGCCCTCGAATTCGTCCGCGATCTCCATCGCTACGGTTACCCCGCCTCCATCTGCCGGCCCGGGGAGGAAGAGGCCCCGCAGGAAAGCCGCGCCCTCCTCACCCGTCTCGGCGTCACCGCCGGGCTCGCGATGAACACGATGGCCTTCACCCTGCCCTCCTATCTCGGACTCGAGACCGGGCACGAGCTCGACCGCCTTTTCACCCTCGTCGCCTTCGCCTCCTCCACCCTCGCCCTCGCCGTCGGCGGCTCCTACTTTTTCCAGCGCGCCCTCACCTCCGTCCAACTCCGCGCCCTGCACATGGACGTGCCCATTTCCCTCGGCCTCATCGCCGCGTGGCTCGGCTCCGTCGCCGGGTGGATCTTCGGGGTGAAAGAGCTCCTCTATTTCGACTTCGTCGCCATGTTCGCGTTTCTGATGTTGTCAGGACGCTACATCCACCTCCGCCTCCTCGACCGCAACCGCCGCCAGCTCTGGGCGCGCGAGCGCGAGATCACCACCACCCACCGCCTCGGCGGCAACGGCGACCGCGAGCGCATCCCCCTCGCCCGCATCGGCGAAGGCGACCTCCTCGAGATCGCCCCCGGCGGCATGGTGCCCGTCGAAGCGATCCTCGATTCGGACGCTGCCAAATTCCATCTCGACTGGATCAACGGCGAGCCCGAGCCCGTCCTCTACGCCACCGGCCAACGCATTCCCGCCGGAGCCCGCAGCGCCTCCGCCCATCCCCTGCGCGTCGTCGCCGGACACGGCTACGGAGGCTCCTTCCTCGAGCAACTCTTCGCTCCCGCCGACGACAATTTCGACGAGCATTCCGCCGCCTCCTCCACCCACCCGATCCGGAAATACTACCTCATCTCCGTCATCCTCGTCGCCCTCGGTGGGGCCGCCGCCTGGCTCCATGCCGGGAAAGGCGCCGCCTCCGCCCTGCAGGTGCTCATCTCCGTGCTCGTGGTCTCCTGCCCCTGCGCCCTCGGCCTCGCCCTGCCCTTGCTCGAAGAGATCCTTCTCTCCAAACTGCGGAAACACGGCCTCTTCATCCGGCGTCACAGTCTCTGGTCGCGGCTCAAAGGCATCGACCGCCTCGATTTCGACAAGACCGGCACCCTCACCGAACCCGTCAAACGGCTCACCGATCCCGAAGCGATCGACCGCCTCGACCCCGGGTCCCTCGCCGCCCTCCGACGCCTCACCGAGACCAATCACCATCCCGTCGGCCGTGCCTTGCGCGAAGTAATCATCGCGAGATGTGGGATCGGCATCCTGCCGATGCATCGTGGCGAGACGACCGGAGACCCCGGCCCGCCCCCGGCGAACCCGCCCGAGCAAATCGCCACGCTGCCCAGCCAGCCGCTCCCATCACCCATGCATGGGCAGGATGCCCATGCCACAACCGAAATCCCCGGACAAGGCGTGTCCTTCACCGAAGATGGCATCACCTGGCGCCTCGGCCGCGGCGACTGGGCCGCAGGACAGCCCGGCGATGCCTGCGTCTTCTCGCGCGATGGCGTCGCCCTCGCCACCTTCGCGTTCGAGGAAGCGATCCGCGACGGCGCCGTCGAGCAGCTCCGCCGCCTCCGAGGCCGCGGCTACCGGCTCCGCATCCTCAGCGGCGATCCCGATGCCGCCCGGGTCGCTTCCACCGCCGCCAAACTCGGACTCGATCCCGCCGACGTCCACGCGAACCTCACTCCCGCCGACAAGGCCGCCTTCATCGCCGCCGATCATCCTGACAAAACCCTCTTCGTCGGCGACGGAGGCAACGACGGACTCGCCTTCGAGGCCGCTGCCGCGTCCGGTTCACCCGCCACCGGCATCCGCGCCATCGAAAACCGTGCCGACTTCGTCTTCACCGGCCGCGGCTTCCACGCCATCCCCCTCCTTCTCGATGCCGCGACACGCCGGAAACAGCACATCGCCCGACTCTTCGCCGTCGCCCTGCTCTACAATCTCGGCGCCATCGCCCTCTGCCTCGCCGGGCTCATGAGCCCCCTCCTCGCCGCGATCCTGATGCCGCTGAGCTCGCTCGTGACGACCTCGATGGCGGCGCGGGTGTGAGGGGCCAAAATGTGATTTTCAGGACGCAGCCGCACGGAAACATGGCGCTTGCCACCCTGCGGAAGCAGCGCGAAATTGGCCCAATGGATTCCACCCTGTCACTGGAATTGCCGTCGGACTTGCTCCACAGCGCCCGCATGACCGTGGACGAGGTGAAGGTGGAATTGGCCGTCGTTCTCTTTCAGAAAGAGCGGGTATCGCTGGGTCGCGCCGCCGACTTCGCCGGCATGCCGGTCGGTGAGTTTCTCACCTTGCTCGCCTCAAGGAAAATCGGTTTCCACACGAGTGCGGCCGAAGCGCTGGAAGATGCGCGCCGGATCGAAAGCCTCCTCGATGCGGGAAAATGATCGTGGTGGCCGATTCGTCCCCTCTGATCGGCCTTTGCCGTATTGGTCGATTCGAATTGCTTCGTATCGTGTTCGGACGTGTGATCGTGCCTGAAGCCGTATGGCGGGAAATCGTTCTCGACGGGCGCGGAAGACCTGGCACGGAAGAACTTCAAAGAGCATCTTGGTTCGAAGTCGTTCCAGTGCGGACGAATCTTCCAGCCGTGGCAGTTTTGGAACTGGGCTTGGATCGTGGAGAGGCAGAAGCCATCGCTGTGGCTCAGGAACTGAACGCGGATGTCCTTCTTATGGATGAAAAACTGGGGCGGGCAACAGCGAAGCAACTGGGACTTACGGTCACTGGCATTGTAGGCGTGCTCATCGCAGCAAAGCGCCGCAGCCTTGCCCCTGATGCCGTCGCTGTCGCAAGGGAGCTTCAACAGAACGGAATCTGGCTGGCCGAAGAATTGATATCGGAAATCGAACGAGCGTAGACTGAACCTCCCGCTCTCGTAGCCGCTTCACGCCCCACCGTGAGCATTTCGGTGCTTGCCACCCGGCGGCGTTCGGCTCAAGCTCGGCTCATGAAGTGTTCCTTCCTCCCCCGCCTCGTTCTGCTCCTGACGCTCTTGGTTTGCGCCCCCGCGCTCCGCGCCGAAGATCCGCCCGAGCCGAATTACGTCTACTGGGCCAAACTCGTCCGCATCGTCGATGGCGAGCACCTCGCCCTCGACATCGATCTCGGCTTCGGCGTCTGGACCCACAACCAGGTCCTCGCCCTCCTCGACGCCGGAGGGGCAGGTCTCGAACCCGATGCCCGCGCCAAGAACAACGACCGCATCAAGAAGCTCCGCGAACTCCTCACCGACGCGACCGACATCGTCGTGCGCACCACCCGCGACCGCGAGGCGAAACCTCCGCGTTACCTCGTCACGATCTGGGCCGACGGCACCAACGTGAACGAGGAACTGAAGAAGGCCTTTCCCTGATCCTGACAAACACCCCTCATGACCCAGACGATCCTCACCGCCGTGAAATGGGCTATGGTGCGGCTGCCGAAAGGCTCGAGCACCGACGAACTTTTCCGCGTCGCCAAGGCGTCGGGTTTCGATGGCATTTCCCTGACCGGTCCCGGCGTCTACGTGGTGGATGAGGTGAAGCGGGCCCGCGACACGCACGAGCTGCCGGTGCACAACATCAACATCGCCGAACATTGGGAGGTGCGGCTCAGCGATCCAGATCCGGCGGTGCGCGAGGCGGCGTTGCGGAACACGATCGGTGCGATCGAATTCGCCCACGCCGTCGGCGCCTCGACCGTGCTGCAGGTGGTCGGCAAGGCCACCGATCCGGAGCGCGAAAACGCGGAGCAGGTCGGCGAACGCAGCCGCGAACAATTGCTCAAGGCTCTGCCCGCCGCCTCGCGGCTCGGCGTGCGCATCGCCTGCGAGAACGTCGGCAACGGCCACGGCGAAACCCTCGCCGCCTGGAAAGACTATCTCACGTCGTTCAACAGTCCGTGGATCGGCGCGTTTTTCGACATCGGCAATCACGACCGCTTCGACGGAGGAGCCGCCGCCTGGATCCGTGGACTCGGCGATCTCGTTTTCAAGATCGACGTGAAGGATCACGATCACACCTCCGGAAAGAACTGCGACCTCTTCCAAGGAAATGTCGATTGGCCCGGCGTGCGCGCCGCCCTCGCGGAGATCCAATACCACGGCTGGGCCACCGCCGAGGTGCGCGGAGGCGGGGTCGAGGAACTCACCCGCGTCGATCGCGACATGAGGAAAGCGCTCGGCATCGGCACGGATGCCGCTTGAATCTCCTGATTCCATGCCCACACCACCCTCCCTCCCGCCTCCCCTGCCAGGCCCTTCGCGTCCCTTCGATCCCGGACAGGATGCCGCCATGCGTATGCTCATTCCCGTGGGCCGCTCCGGCTGGGCCATCGCCGCGGGTTATGCCGGTCTCTTTTCATTCATCTTCATCGGCGCACCTTTCGCCCTCGTCTTCGGCATCCTCGGGGTGAGGGAGATCCGGCGCAGCCGCCTCACCGCCAATCCCAAACACGGGATGGGGCGCGCCATTTTCGGCATCATCATGGGTGCCCTCGGCATGGCCGTGATCGTCTTCGTGGCGGTCGCGATCGCCTTGGAGTGAATCGATCGGCGAGAGGCCTTTTCCTCCAACGGAAAATCTAAACGAGCGATGCTACCAGCCAGCTCACCATCGTGAAAGCGACGGCGTAAAGCACGCACGTCACCAGTCCCCACCACCTGCGGGAGGCGAACAGATAGACCAGCGAGGTGCTCCCGGTATCCAGCACCATGAAAGTGCCCCACACCGGCATCAGGGCGTAGCCTCGGCGCACCGCGTCCGACCACACCCACCAGAGCAGGGAAAATCTCATCCCCAGCTGAAAGGCCGCTTCGACCGACCAAGGATATTTTCCTCCCGAAACGAGATCGCAATAAACCAATCCGCCGGAGAGGGTGAGAAGGGCAATAAACGCAGGACTCAAGTCGAGTCCCAGACGGCGAAGAGGAGGCATGACGCCCGACATCCTCGCGATCTTTGCTCCACCCCATCAAGAAAATTCCGTCGCCAAAAAGATTTTGAAAGCTTCGTTTCTTGCAATTTCCATAATTAAAGTTATTATTTGCAATTAAATCGGCCAAATAAATAGTGGAATTTATTAAAATTACTTTGAAATCAATCCATAATTGTGATAATTTTCAGAAATTAAATCTGAATTCGCAATTGAGAGACTCATGACCCTCGTCGGACTACAGACAGACATCGCTTGGGAAGATCGCCAAGCCAACTTCGCAAGCATCGGTTCGCTGCTCGCGGGATCCACGGTCGACGCGGGTTCCTTGCTCGTTCTTCCCGAACTCTCCACGGCCGGTTTCACGATGAATACCGCGGCGGTTACCGAAACGCGCGGCGGCGAGTCGGAACGGTTTTTCTCAGACGTCGCCAAACGGCACCAATCCCACGTCATCGCCGGGATCGCCTCGCAGAACGAGAATCCCGCCCTCGGCGCCAACGAAGCGGTCTGCTTCGGACCCGATGGAGGCGAAGTCGCCCGCTACCGCAAACGCAATCCCTTCCCACTCGCCCACGAAGCCGACCACTACCCCGCCGGGAACGAGGCCGTGGTTTTTGAAATCAACGGTTGGAAAGTCGCCCCACTCATCTGTTACGACCTGCGTTTCCCCGAACCCTTCCGTGAGGCGACCGCGCTCGGAGCGGAGCTCTTTGTCGTGATCGCGAACTGGCCCGTCGTGCGTGTCGATCATTGGACCACCCTGCTCCGCGCCCGAGCCATCGAAAATCTCGCCTACGTCGTCGGCGTGAATCGCGCCGGCAGCGATCCGCATCTCTCCTATCCCGGGGCGAGCCTCATCGTCGGTCCCAAGGGCGAAGTCCTCGCCCAGGCCGGAGCCGAGCCCTGCGTCGTCCATGCCGAACTCGACCTCGAGGCGCTCCTGCAATGGCGCCGCGATTTCCCCGCCCTCGCCTGCCTGAATCCGAAGTCCTGAAACCCTGAGCACGTCCTCACAGAAGCACCTTCGCATCAGCGCGAGATTCACCGCGGAGCCGCTCCGTGGTCCGCTCCCGCTCTGGCTCGGCACGCTCGGCCGCGTTCACCGCGTCTCCTTCGCCGACTAAGGCCACGTCTTGCAGGAGGCGCTCGATGGCGTCGCGACCAGCTCACATTGAGTCCATTCGCGCACGTCATGGGATCCCGTGATTTTCCGCGTGATCTCGCGGCCGGCTCTGCCCTAGAATGGCGGTGATGTTCCCGCCTCGCTCGCGCCCGTGGTTTCGCTGCCTGATTCTCGCAGCGGGTCTCCGCACGCTCGCGGCCGAGCCGCTTCCCGTCGATCAGCGCGCTTATCCCGATTCTCCGAACGGCTGCGCTCCCGCGACGATGCTGAATCTCCTGCGTTTCGGCGACACCGTCTACGCCCCTGCCCTGAACGGGATCGTCGGCTCGGACGATGGAGTGAAGATGCGTTTCCTCGTCGATCGTTACTTCCGCCACCGTCCCTCGACGATCGACGCCTCGCGGATGCGCTGGGGGGTGCATGGGATCGACGCCCGAGATCTCGCGGCCGGGATGAACGAACTGCTTGCCGACCACCGGATCGCCCCTCTCAGCTCCACTTATCTCGATCGCGAGCCGGAGGAAAAAGATCGCGACCACCTCGCCCGCGTCGTCGATCTGATCCGGCGTTCCCTCGATGCCGGGACGCCTCCGGTGTTGAATCTCCGCACCTACCTCGTGAAAGTCCGGGAAGAGAACGGAGATCAGCCGGTCTGGGAAACGGCGAGAAGCCACTTCGTGCTCATCACCGCGATCCGGAGTGAGCCGGGTGAGATCGGGACGGAGCTGGAAGTGATCGATCCCTGGCTGGGACGCCGGACCACCCTCTACCTGCATCGCGAAGCCAACGGTCGCTCCTTCCGGGCGCTCAAGGGGAGCGAGGACGCGGGCGAGTGGCTCGATGGCCGCCCCTTCCTCCAAGTGCTCGCCCCCGGCGTGCCGACGCTGCGTCCGGCAAATCTCGAATGGCACGACCGTTATCTCGCGGTGGCGAGCCATCTCATCGGGAGGTTTTGAGCATCGGCCGGACTCCTCGGCGCGGAAAGTCCCGATCCATGGACCGGCCGTGAATGCCCGAAAACGGTATGAAAATCGATGCGCTCCGGATCTTGCGGAAGATTCCGGGAGGCGCGCAGACTTTTTTCCGAAGGCTCGCCATGGCACCGGCAGTACCCGGCGAAACGGGGCCGGCGGGCATCCCGGCATTCGCGGCATCTGCTTTCCCTCGCGGTGACGCCATCGCCGGCACCAGACCCGCTCCGCCGGTTTTTGCCCTTTCACTTTTTCCCTTTTCCCTTTTACTGCGGCACGCCACGGCGTCCCGCCCCATGAAATCCGCTCCTGATTCCCCCGCCCCCACCGCCCGCCGCGGCACCGTCGCGATCGTCGCGAGCCGCTACAACGCGCGCTTCACCGACGCCCTCGTCGAGTCGGCTTCGGCCACCCTCGCCAAACTCGCTCCAGACCTCACGGTGCGTGTCGTCCGCGTGCCGGGAGCCTTCGAGATCCCCGTCGTCGTCGAGGCGCTGGCCTGTTCCGAAGATCAGCCGCTCGCCATCCTCGCACTCGGTGTCATCATCCGCGGTTCGACCGCCCACGCCGACCTCATCGCCGAATCGATCACGCGCAGCCTGCAGGACACCGGAGTCTCGCACCTCCTCCCCGTGATCCACGAAGTCCTTCTCGTCGAAAACGCCGCCCAGGCCGAGACCCGCACCCTCGGCGACGAATTGAATCGCGGCCGCGAGGCCGCCGAAGCCGCCGTCGCCATGATCGAAGTGATGGCCTCCCTCGAAGACATTGCGCCCGACCTCTGACCTCTGATTTGACTACGCTCCGCTCCGTCTATCCGCTTCGCGTATTCTGACCTCCGACCTCCTACCTCCCATGTCCGACACCCTCGTTTTCCTCGACCGCTCCACCACCGACCGCGGTGACATCGATTTCTCCGGCATCGAATCGCTCGGCCGTCTCGTGAGCCATCCCACGAGCACCCGCGAAGAGACCCGCACCCGCCTCGGCGAAGCGGACATCGTCCTGACGAACAAAGCCATCGTCGGAGCGGAGGAAATGGACGCCGCCCCGCGTCTCAAACTCATCCAGGTCGTCGCCACCGGGGTGAACAACATCGACCTCGAGGCCGCCCGGGCCCGTGGGCTCGCCGTCTGCAACGTGAGCGGCTACAGCACCGAGGCGGTCGCCCAGCACGTCTTCGCGAGCCTGCTGAATCTCGTCTCGAACGTGCATCGCTTCGCGGCCGAGCCGGAGAAGTGGGCACAATCCCCCATCTTCACGCGCCTCGATTATCCCGTCGGCGAGCTGGCGGGAAAAACCCTCGGCATCGTCGGACTCGGATCGATCGGAAAAGCGGTCGCGCGCATTGGAGCCGCCTTTGGCATGAAGGTCGTCGCTTACGGACGCGAAGGCTCGAACAACGAGGGCGGGATCCCCCGCCTCGCTCCGGACGAGTTTTTTGCTCAGTCCGACGCGATCACCCTTCATTGCCCCCTGACTCCGGAGACGAAACATTTCATCAACGCCGCGACCCTCGCGAAGATGAAACCCGGCTCCTTTCTCATCAATACGGGACGCGGCGACCTCGTCAACGAAGCCGACCTCGTCGCCGCCTTGCGCGAGGGCGCGGTCCGCGGAGCGGCCGTCGATGTCCTCACCCCCGAACCCCCGGCGGCGGACCACCCCTTTCTCGCCGCCGTCGCCGGCGGGCTCGACAATCTCTTCATCACCCCGCACACGGCGTGGAGCGCCCTCGAGGCCCGGCAACGGCTCCTCGACGGCATCGTCGCGAACATCGCGGCCTTCCGCCGGGGCGAGCGGCTGAACCGGGTTGATTGAGTCCGAAATCGCCGCTTGGAAACTGGCGGGAATCTTGCCAACCGCCGTTACGTCAGACCGCCATCCAACATGAAATAACCCGCCCTCGCCGCCGCCCTTCTCCTTTCCTGCGCCCCCTCGGCACAGGCCCAGCTCAACGAGAAAAAGATCGAACGCGACGCATCCGGAGTCTACAAGAGCAGCACCCAGGGCGGGCCCCTTGTTCATCTGGTCGATGGATCGCCTTCACCGCCGTATTCCACCGACAAGGAGACCGGAAAATTCAAACTGCCGTTCAAGGATGGCAAGGCGTGTTCCACCCTCAAGGACCGAGATCTGCCCGGCGACGGTACCGCTGCCTGCAAGGGGAAATGGAAGAAAACCACGGGGCAGCGTGGAGGACAGAAGATCGCCCTCAATGGCACCGGTAGGCTCGCCGGAGACAACCCGGCGAACAACCCCGGGACCAAGGGCAAAACCTCGGGTTCCCTGACAGACCGAGGACCGAAATGGAAGGCTTCCTGCAAGGTGAGTGGCGTCCAAAACGTGCCGGAAACGCCCGATCCTCTCGATCTCGGGAACCCCTTTCCGGCTTACACGTCGGTCATCACCGGTCTCATGGTCGAGGGTGTCCAATGAGTGGGGCAGCGCTCCCGAACTGGCGCCCGCCGTACGTCACCCGTCGGCCAACTCATGAAAGACCAGCATCGAGGGATTTCCCACCGGCGTGTAGAGGCCGGTAAACTCCAGCCTCCCCGTGGCCGCATCAACCTTGAAGGTGGCGAGGTGATCGGCCCGCTGGTTGCAGACGTAGAGGAAGCGCCCCGTCGGATCGAATTGGAAGCTGCGCGGGTAATTCCCCCGCGTCCATTCCTCTCCGAGATAAGTGAGCGTCCCGTCGCCACCGATCGCGAAGATCGCGATGCTGTCGTGGAGCCGGTTGCCCGCATAAAGGTGGCGCCCGTCGTGCGAGACGTGGATGCCCGAGCAGAAATTGCTGCCGGCGTAGCCCGGAGGCAGCGTGGAGAGCATCTGTCGCTCCGTGAGCCGCCCCGTTTCCCCGTCGTAGTCGAACAGAACCACGGTGGAGCCTTCTTCCTGGATCGAATAGAGCCAGCGGCCGTTCGGATGGAAATCGAAGTGGCGAGGTCCGTCGCCGGGCGGCAGGGCGGTCGCGTGGGGATCGTTTGCGACGAGCTTCCCGGCCGCCGCATCGAACTTCCACGAAAAGATGCGGTCGAGCCCGAGATCGACGTGCAGCACGTATTTCCCCGAAGGATCCGGCTCGATGATGTGGGCATGGGTGCGGTCGTGACCACTGAAAGCAAAGCTGCCGGGAGGGGCGTTGGTGGCTTTGGTAGGGCCGATCTCGCCCTCGTCGATCTTCACATCGCTCGCGGTGGCGAGTGATCCATCTTCCTGCACGGGCACCACCGCGACCGAGCCGCCGAAGTAATTCGCGACGAGGAGGTGTTTCCCCGAGGGATGCAGGCTCACATAGGTCGGCCCTGCTCCGCCGGATGGCACCGTGTTCAGCAAGGTGAGTTGCCCGCTCGTCCGATCGATCGCGAAAGCGCTCACCGTGCCCTCGCCCGCATCGCCGACGCGGTCGGTCTCGTTCGCGGAGTAAAGACGCGTGCCGGACGCGTTGATGACGAGACAGCTGGGGCTCGTGCCCATTTCGACGATGCCATCGGGAGTCAAGGCCCCGGTCCCGCGGTCGACGCGGAAGAGATGGATGCCACGTCCGTTGCCCGGAGGCAGGTCCACCTGGGTCGGCAGCACATCCTGCAGGGGCGAGCTGAAGGTGCCCACATAGGCCATGAGCGGCCCGTCTCCGGAGGTGGAGGATTTGGCGCCGAGACGACGCGTTCCCAGCACGGGTCCCGCGGCGGCGAGGGCCCCGGAAAGCTGCAAGATCGCGCGACGGGAGGGATGGGGCTGATCCATGAAAACAGAAGCGGGTTCCGGGCGGGGAATCCGCCGGTCAGATGAGTTCGCGCATGGGTTTGTATCCATCGACGAGGAAATGGGGACGACCCGAGAGATCTTCGAGCGTCACCTCGTTCGCGTTGATCCCGAGCTGATGATAGATCGTGGCGAAGACCTCTCCGAAGTGGACGCCGCGGTCGGCGATCTCGCCTCCGAATCGATCCGTCGCGCCGATGACCTGTCCCGTCCTCAAGCCGCCTCCGGAGAGCAAAGCCCCGCCGACCCGGGGCCAGTGATCGCGACCCGCGTCCTTGTTGATCATGGGCGTCCGGCCGAACTCGCCCCAGGCGATCACGAGGACGTCGTCGGCCATGCCACGCTCGTGCAGGTCCTCGATGAGGGCGCTCAGCCCTTGGTCGAAGAGAGGCGCGTGCGAACGCATCCCGGAGAAATTCCCGCTGTGGAAATCCCAACGTCCGAAATTCAGGGTCACGCAACGCACGCCGGCCTCGACGAGGCGACGGGCGAGGAGGAAATGCTCGAGATTGCGCGGGGCACCATCCCCGAAATTCTTCGGATCGCCCTTGCCGTAGCGCTCGCGCACCTTCGGGCTTTCCTGGTCGAGATCGAGGGCTGCCGCGAGCTCGCTCGAGGTCAGCATCCCGAAGGCCTGCTCGTGGAATTCGTCGAGCCCCTCCATCAGTCCGCTCGCATCGGCGTCTCGGCGGAATTGATCGAAGGAAGCCAGCAAACCGCGGCGTTCGTCGAGACGGGCGGCGGTGAGGGTGCCAAGGACGAGATCTTTCTCCCCGGGTCCCGAGGGTTTGAAGGGACCGTTGGCAAAACCGAGAAAGCCGGGCTTGCCCGACGAGCCGTAGGGCGGATGGCCCGCCTTGGGAGCCAGCCCGACGAAGGGAGGAATGTTAGGGCGGGAGGGCCCCA
>JALRFZ010000116.1 GCA_023253615.1 Verrucomicrobiales bacterium
TAGACCCCAGCCCCCCGCCGGCTCCATCGCGAGGAGCTGGGTGACGGTGACGAACTTGAAGCCCTTGGCGAGGAGCTGGTCCACGGTGGAGGGCATCGCGTACGATGGTACCGGCATGGATTTCGTGGACGAGGAGGATGCCGCAGGGAGTCGCGCCCGCAGCGCGTCGATCAGGCTTTGGAAGTCACCGGGATCCACGGGAAAGCGATGGGGAGGTGGATTTGTTTCATCGGGGGGGATTTCGTATCACGGGGCGAACGGAGACGGACGGTCCGGCTTTTCCCACGCTTTCCGGTAGGCACTGAAACGAACTTTTCACAAGGCGAAATCGTCTCTGAAAAGGAGGTGCCGAGGAGTCCGCGATAAAGAAATGGTGGACCGCCGGAAGGAGCCGTTCCGTCCGGCATTTGTTCTAACAAACCGCTAATCAATGACCATGAAGTTCCAATTCAAAATCGCCGCAGGGGCCGCGCTCGTCGCCGCCCCCGCCTTGCAGGCCGGCACTGGCGTCTGGTTCACCCCCCTGACCCAGTCCGCCCCCGTCGTCGCCCCGAACGCCATCGAGGAGCTTACCGCTCCCTGGGTGGCGCCCGAGGGAATCCAGCAAATCAACTGGGTCAGCCTCGCCGAGGTTGAAAACGCCATCTTCAGCCCCGGTCAGTCCGTGGTGAGAGCGGCAGGACAGGGAACCAGCGCCGCGATGTTCGACATGCTGGCCTGCAATCCCTCCGGCACTCACCTCTTCATCCCCCATGAGTCTCCCGTTGGTGCCGGGGTGACCCGTTACGACATCTACGCCAACAAGGCGGAGGTGCTTTTCGCCGGAGACCTCGGAGGTCTCAGCGGGAACTGGACGAACGACTGGGGCGCCTTCGACCCATGCCGTTGGACTCCCCAAGGCACGCTCTTCCTCGCCGAGGAATGGGCCGGTGAAGGCCGGGTCATCGAGGTGCTGAATCCCATGGCCGAAGTGGCGTCGATCCAGATCCGTGAGCTCGACTCCATCCCCAACGTTTCCCACGAGGGTATCAACTTCAGCACGAAATACCCCAACACGATCTACTTCATCGATGAGTGGAACTCGGGTTCGATCTATAAGCTCGTGCTCAAGAACAGCCGCGACTACAACCAGGGTGGTCAGGTGTTCGTCCTTTCGGTGGATGCCTTCGAGGGCTCGGGAGGCGTTCCGGAAAACAACTGGAACGAAGGTTCCAATGCCACCGCGGTCCGCGAAGGCGCGGCCACCTGGGTGCCATTGACCGATCTGAACGGCGTGGCGCTTCCCGGAATCACCGATCCCTTCCGGAACGGTCCGACGAACGATCCCCGTTCCAACAACAACACCATGGGGGGGCGTCCCGCCGCCGATGACGCGGGCGGTACTCCCTACGGACGTCCGGAGGACATGGTCGTGAGCCGTCTCGCCAACGGCAACGAAGTCCTCTATGTGGCGGTCACTTCGGAAAACCGGATCATCTCGATCGAAATCCTCGAAGGGACCACCCGGATCAAGAAAAAGGGCCGCAAGCCTCAAGTCGTGCCTAGCGGCAAGCCTACCGGCAGGGCGATCGTCCGCACCCTTTGCTCCGAGGCGAATACTCCGAAGAATGTCGGATATCCGGGCACGACAGGCACTCTAGGCGCTCCCGACAACCTCGCCCTCGATGCGGCGGGCAATATTTATGTGATCGAGGACAACCCGAACAGCAGCAGCGTCGGTGGCGACATCTGGTTTGCCCGCGACACGAACAACGACGGCGTGGCCGAGTCCCTCGATCACTTCCTGAGCCTCCGTGTCGCCGGTTCCGAGGCGACCGGGATGATCTTCAACCCCGCCGTGCCGACGGAGTTCCACGTGTGCGTGCAGCACCCTGCGAGCACCGATCTCACGGCGGTGCCGAACGGGTTCGGCGATGCCGTCTGGACCTTCAATCTCGACAAGATTCCGAGCCAGGTTTTCGTCCGTGCATTGAACCGCGGCCGTTTCCGCACTCTCACCAACCAGTGATCTTCGCGGTCTCGCACCGCCGTGCCATCGGATCCGGCACGGCGGTTGCGAAGGCCTTGGAATCCCGAGGGGCGGTCCCGACCGGGGCCGTCCCTTTCCGGTGGTTGGATCCCTCTTCCTCGCGCCCTCGGCGACAATCTCCACCTTGAAATCCGAATTGAAACTTTCAACCTCCCGCTCCCGATGAGCCGGCCCAATTCCCTCCGCCGAATCCTGACGACCCTGACGGTCGCGTCCGTCGTCCCCTTCCTCATACCGGCCTCCAATGCCGAAGAGAAGCCCGCCGGGGCTGGCAAGCCGTATTTCCAGGAACTGCTGGAGCACCTGAAGACGCTTGACGACGTCCTGCCGCCTGTCCCCGATACGCACCCGGTGAACGTGGTCGCCAACGCCGAGGCGGTGGTTCCGCCCCAGTGCTACACCCGCACCGAAGCCCGTGCGAATCCCTGCTACGTCTGTCACCAGGACCAGCTCCCGGGACGCGAGAACCGGATGAACGACCGCGATCTCCAGGTCGCCTACAGTTTCAGCGACGTGGGGATGACCAATCACTGGAGCAATCTCTTCGAGGATCGTTCCGCGCGGGTTGCTGCGATTGGCGATGAGGAGATCGACCGTTACGTGGCCGAGGACAATTACAGCGAACTGGCCGGACGACTCCGTGAACGCGGTTTCGAGGGCTTCATCCCCGATCTGAAGGATCTGGAACTCGGAGCGGCGGCTTTCGATGAAGAGGGATTCGCGAGGGACGGAAGCCACTGGGTGGCTTTCAATTACAAACCCTTTCCGAGCACTTTCTGGCCGACGAATGGCTCGACCGACGACGTCATGATCCGGCTGGCGGAGCCGTTCCGTTCTTCCGAAGACGGGAAGTATTCCCGCGACGTCTACAAGGCGAATCTTGCCATTCTCGAAGCGGCGATCAAGGGAGTGGAGGAAATGGGCTGTCTTCCGGTGGACGAAGCGGCGGTGGGACGCGACCTCGATGGCGACGGAAAACTGGGAACCGCGCGTGAGGTGCGGGGCATTGCCGCTTGGGTCGGTCAGGCTTCGGGAATGTTCTTTGATACGCACCTGTATCCGGAGGGAACCGAGTTCCTGCACACGGTGAGATACCTGCAGGTCGGCGAGGACGGCACGATCGGCGTTTCGAGGCGGATGAAAGAGGTGCGCTACATGTGGAAGGTGAAGCCGTATGTGAAAGCCATGTATGGCAGAAAATACGATCTCGAGGCCCAGGAAAAGGAGGCCGGGAACCTGCCGGGATACCAGAGCATCGGTCACCACGGCTTGGACAATGGAAACGGTTGGGCCATCCAGGGATTCATCGAGGATCGGAAGGGGCGCCTCCGCTTCCTTACCCACGAGGAGAACTTCTCCTGCATGGGTTGCCACAACTCCGTTGGTTCCACCATCGACAAAACCTTCAGCTTCCCCCGCAAGCTCGACGGTGCCGGTGGATGGGGATACATCGATCTGCATGGCATGCCCGACGCTCCGAGCAAGGGGGATACCGTGGGGGAGATCGAGCTCTACCTGACACGGGCCGAGGGCGGCAGCGAGTTCCGCAACAACGACGAGATGGCCGCGCGATGGTTCAAACCCGACGGAACGGCCGATGCGGAGAAGATCGCGAAAGCAAGGGATGTCTATGACCTGATCGCTCCTTCGCCGGATCGTGCCCGGGCCTTGAACAAGGCCTACCGGACCATCGTGGAGGATCAGGATTTCATCTTCGGGAAGGACGCCGTCCTCACGCCGCCCGCGAACGTTTACGACAAGATCGACAACCAGACCGCGCCGACCTTGCCGGAAGAGCGCACCTATGACTACAACATCATCCTCGATTGGATCTCCGCGGGATCCCGTCCGGAACCATCGGCATCCCCCGGTGGGGAAGTGGCCCGGTGAAACGATCCCAGACCCACCAGATGGAAATGAAAAGAACCGCTCTCGTTGCCGTTGTGGCGGTCGCGATGATCGCGCTGCTCGGCGTCCTGTTCGGTGAGAATCCTCTCTGGTCCTCCCGGGTGTCCAGGAAGTCCGATGGGACACCGACCACAAGTCCGGCCGGGGGCGAACCGGCGGAGGAGATGCGTGCCATCACCTTGACGGATCCTACGGAACTCCCCGCGGCGGGAGGAGAAAGTGACGGGGGCGATTCGTCGGTCGAGTCCGGATCCGCCTTGGACGAAGTCTGGAGGCGACGCCTCCATGGACTTCTCAACAACGAAACCTGGAGCGATCGCGAACTGGGCCTGCAACTCCTGAAGATCGTCGGGGACGAGAAGGCCCCCGACTGGGTCAGGGGGCACGCCATGGCGAATGTGCTCAATTTCACGGACGACGGGAATTATGGCGAGGATGTCAAACCTCTCGCGTTGCGCACCGACCTGCCCGAGGTGGTCAACGACATCATTCTGGAGGACTTGATCATCCGGGATCCTCTGGAGATCCTCCCGGTCGCCCGGGAGTTTGCGGCGATGGGGCAACATCCGCTCGCCGGCGCGATCGAGGCGTTTGTGAAGTCGCTGGAGGAGACGGAAGTGGAGGAGACGGAAGTGGAGGAGACGGAAGTGGAGGAGACGGAAGTGGAGGA
>JALRFZ010000175.1 GCA_023253615.1 Verrucomicrobiales bacterium
AGATGACGGCGGGAAAGGGTGCTCATGGCGGTGGGGCAGAAGTCGGTGGTCGGTGGTCGGTGGCGATCAATGTCTATCAAATGTTCCAATCAAACCGGTTGTAAAATGAGACACCACCGGTCCACGATCCGCCACCTCCAAACGATGCCGGAGGCATCGCAGCCATTAGCCGGTGATTGAGCGAAGCGACACCACCGGTTAACATGCGAAAAATCCGTGCATCCCGGAGGGATGCCAGCCAGCCCCCGGAATGCCCTCGACCTTCCTTGCTCTGCATTACCACCTGGTCTTTTCCACCAAGGACCGCATCGCCTGCATTCATCCGGACTGGCGGGGCAAACTCCACGAATACCTCGGTGGAACGGTGAACGGTCTCGGAGGTCTCGCCCAGGGCGTCGGCGGCGTCGCCGACCACGTGCATCTCCTGGTCGGATTGAAATCGACCCATTGTCTCGCGGATTTCATGCGCGAATTGAAGAAGGCGTCGTCGATCTGGGTGCGGGATGAAATCGGGGAACGCGGCTTCGCGTGGCAGGAAGGATACGGTGCCTTCACCGTGAGCGCGACGGCTCGGCCGCAGGTTCGGAATTACATTGCGAACCAAGCCGAACACCATCGCGTGAAAACTTTTCGCGAAGAGTTGGCGGAGTTCCTCGAGGCAGCGGGAGT
This sequence comes from Verrucomicrobiales bacterium, assembly GCA_023253615.1. Classification (GTDB taxonomy): domain Bacteria; phylum Verrucomicrobiota; class Verrucomicrobiia; order Verrucomicrobiales; family DEV007; genus Arctic95D-9. The sequence goes on from JALRFZ010000175.1 coordinate 670, forward strand.
GGAATACGAGGACCGGTATCTGGACCGAGAAGCGCGGCTGCTGGCATCCCTCTGGGATGCTGCCTGTTTGGGTCCGGTGGTCCGGTGGTGTCGCTCGTTCCTCGCTCAACCACCGGCTAATGGCTTTGATGCCTTCGGCATCGGCTCGCGCGTGCGGACTTCGAAAGGCGCGCACCGATCCGCTCAACCACGGGCTGATAGCCGTGATGCCTCCGTCGTCAAACGATCTGGAAAACGTGGCGATCATCTCCGGAAAAGAAACTCGTTCGATGCGAGGAGACCGTGGCACAGTTCGGTCCACTTCAATCTCTCGTGGCCGGCGGGATCTTTATCGGACTCACCCGCCGCATCAAGCCCGGCGAGGAACGCGATGGCCTCTTCCGTTTCCCCGGGTGTGACGGGCCGATTGAGCACGCGCCGCCAGAGCAATTCGATGCGGGCACGATCACCCGGCGAGGCTTCGACAAGACGACGCGCGAGGGCGGCGGCCCGTTTGCGGACCTGATCGGCGTTGAGGAGATAGAGCGACTGCGTCGGCACGAAGGTCTCATGACGCTGGCCGGCGATCATCGCGGGATCGACGAAGTCGAAGGTGGCACGCAGCTTGTCTTCGTTGGTGAGGCCGGTTCGCATCACCGGCAGGTAGAGGGTGCGCTGAAACTCTTGTCCGGCCCGCGGCACCCGGTGATTGTAGTTTGGCGGATTGACCCCCTTCAACGAGAGCGAACCGCAGTTCGCGGGATTCTCCAGCACCAGGCCCGGCCCGCCCGTTCCTTCCGCGAGTTCTCCGCTGGCCGCGAGCATGGCATCGCGCAGAGCCTCGGCATCGAGGCGCTGGCGGTTCATCCGCCAATAAAGTTTGTTTTCCGGATCTTTCGATTGCGGATCGGGGCTGGGTCGGACACTTCCGATTGCGGATTTCGGATTGGCGCTGGAGAGACGGTAGGTGCGACTGAGCACGAGCGAACGGAGGAGCGCCTTTTTCGACCACTCGCCCTCGACGAATCGCCTCGCGAGGTGATCGAGCAACTCCGGATGGGTCGGCCGCTCGCCGCGTTCGCCGAAGTAATCAACGCTCGGCACCAGACCGACGCCGAAGAGCCTTTGCCAGATCCGGTTCACGGTGACGCGTGCGGTGAGCGGATTGCGGGCGTCGGCGAGCCAGTCGGCGAGCTGGAGCCGGCCGCTTTGTCCCTCGGGAATGGCGGGAAACGGCTCCCACGACGCGACCCGGATCACCCCTCGCGGCACGACGGGTCCGGTGGCGTAGGGATTGCCGCGCACCTGGATGGCCATGTCAGCCGGGCCGGGACCATCGGCCATCGCAAAAGCCCGGGGCGTGGTGTCGCGGAAAAACTCGGCGTGCTGGATGTCGCCGGAAAGCTTCTTGATCGCCGCATCGAGTTCGTCACGGCGTTTGGCGAGGGACTCCTTGCTGGCGACGGAGGCGGAGGACGTTTGGGGATTTCCAGCAGATTCAGGAAGGCCAGCAGATTGGGAAACCTCGCGCTCGGCATTGTCGGTGGTGGCGACGGCCGAGGAGGGTTTCGGGCTTTGATCGAGCGCTGTGAGTTGTTTGGTGATGGCCGCTTGCTCTTCGGTGAACTTTTGTTGCTCGGCCATCCACGAATCGATGCGTTGCGCGATCTCCGCCTCGTGCTTCTTCCGTGCGGCGATCTGTTCAGGCGTTTCAGGCAGGACGGTGCTGTTCAGCGCGCTCCACACACCCATGTCGGGCATTTTGTGCGAGGACGGCGAGCTGTTGAGAATGCCGGCGATGCCGTAGTAGTCCTCGAGTCCGACGGGGTCGAACTTGTGGTCGTGGCACCGCGCGCAGCCGAGGGTCATGCCGAGGAAGGCGGTGCCGATCTTGATGATCTGGGTATCGACATGATCGGCCTCCATTCTCGCTTTGTCAGGATTGACGATCTCGATGTCGCCGACCATGAGGAATCCGGTCGCGGTGATCTTCGAGGCGCGGTCCTCCGGAGAAGCGGCGGTCATGAGGTCGCCCGCGACCTGCTCGCGGATGAACTCATCGAAGGGTTTGTCTTTCTCGAACGCCGTAACGAGCCAGTCGCGGTAGCGCCAGGCGTGCTCGGCGTAGACGTTGTTCGACGTGCCCATCATGTCGGCGTAGCCGGTCAGGTCGAGCCAATGCCGCGCCCAGCGCTCGCCATAGGCACGGCTCGCGAGGAGGTGATCCACGGCGAGGGCGTGGGCGTCGCGTCCGGCGGCGAGATCGGATTCGAACCGGGCGATCGCGTCCTCCGAGGGCGGCAGTCCGGTGAGATCGAAGGAGACGCGACGCAGCCAGAGGTGCGGCTCGGCGTCACCCACGGGCCGGATCCCGGCGGCTTCGAGTTTCGCGAGGACGAAGCGATCCATCGGATCGAGCGGCCAGGCGGCGTCCTTCACGACGGGAGGATCCGGATCCGCGACCGGTTGAAAGGCCCAGAATTTCCGGCCCGCCTCGAGATCGATCGTGGCCTTCGTCACCGCCGCGCCCTGACGAGGATCCCCGGCCCCGCGGCGGACCCACTCCTCGAGGGTGGCGATCTCCTCGTCGGAGAGTTTGGCCTTCGGGGGCATCTCCAGATCGGCATCGCGGTAGCGGACCGCGCGGATGAGGAGGCTTTCCTCCACCGCACCGGGTTTCACCGCCGGCCCCTGGTCGCCGCCCGTCTCCCAGCCGGTCCGCGAATCGAGCGCGAGACCGCCCTTGATCTTCGACCCGTGCGAATGGCATTCAAAACAGCGCTGCTCGAGGATGGGAAGGACTTTGGAATGAAAATAGGAGCCATCGTCCGCCGCCCCGACCGACGCCCCCGCCAGCAGACACCCCACCGTCAGCGTCCCGGCAAAAAGGCGGCGGG
>JALRFZ010000335.1 GCA_023253615.1 Verrucomicrobiales bacterium
GTTCCGTCGGAGGCCACGGCCAAAAATCGCGGTATCGATGGAAAGTAGTCCGGCGCTTTAGCGCGAACGACGCGCGTCACGCGGGCTGAAGCCCAGGACTACTTTTTCCCCGCCACTGGCAGATCCGCCGTTTCGTGCCACCTTTGCCGATGCGGAAAATCCCCCTGTTCCTCCTCGCCCTTTCCCTAACCCCGGCCCTCCCGGCCGAGGAGCTGCCCGTGATCTTTTCGGACGATTTCTCGAAAGGCGCGGAAGCGTGGACGCCGACCGACGCGAAGGCGTGGCAGATCATGGACCACGACGGCAATCCCGCTTTCGAAATCCTGGGCGGCTCGAAGTACACCCCACCCCACCGCAGCCCGGAGAACATCGCGATCCGCGAGGGCGGCTTTGTCGGCGACTTCGTCTTCACCGCCCGCGTCTTGACCAAACAGACCTCGCGCGGTCACCGCGACATGTGCGTCGTCTTCGGCTACCAGGATCCGGCGAATTTCTACTACGTCCACCTCGGCGAAAAGACCGACCCGCATTCGAACCAGATCTTCCTCGTCAACAACGCCCCGCGCGTCGCCATCTCCGAGCAGGCGAGCGAGGGCACGCCTTGGAATGACGCCACCTGGCACCAGGTGAAAATCGTCCGCACCGTCGCGACGGGCCTCATCGAGATCTACTTCGACGACATGGAAAAACCGACCCACGTCGCCCACGACAAGACCTTCGCCTGGGGTCGCATCGGCATCGGCACCTTCGATGACAAGGGACTCTGGGACGACGTCGAGGTCCGCGGAGTCGCGGTCGAGCCTCCCGTGGCGGTTTTGTCAGGGGGCCATCCCGATCCGAAGGGACTCACCTACACGAAGTGGACGCCCGGATTCGAGGTGCCCGACCCCGTCGCGATCAGCTTCGATCCCCAGGGCCGCGCCTATGTCACCCAGACGATGCGCCGCAAGGCCAACGACCTCGACATCCGCGACAACACCGACTGGATCCCGGATGATCTCAGCTTCACCTCGGCCGAGGAGAAGGAGGCTTTCTACCGCCAACAGTTCACGCCGGAGAACAGCGCCCTCAACGCGAAGCGGGTCAAGGACTTCACCGGCGACGGGATCCACGACGTGCGCGACCTCACCGCCCTGAGCGAACGCGTCCACCTCATCGAGGACACCGACGGCGATGGACTCGCCGACTCGACCAAGGTCTACGCCGGGCAGCTCGACCACCTCATCGGCGGCGTCGCCGGGGGCGTGCTCTGGCACGAGGGCGAAGTCTTCGTCTCTCCCGTGCCCGAGCTCGTGAAATTCCGCGACACGGACGGCGACGGCAACGCGGACAAAAAAAAGGTGGTCGTGTCAGGATTCGGAGTCCACCTCGCTTATGCCGGCCACGACATGCACGGGCTCTTTCTTGGTCCCGATGGCCGCGTCTACTGGTCGATCGGCGACAAGGGCATCCGCGTGAAAACCCCCGACGGTCTCGACTACCGCTTTCCTCACCAGGGCGGCCTGATGCGCTGCGAGCCCGACGGCTTGAACTTCGAAGTCTTCGCCCACGGCCAGCGCAACATCCAGGAGATCAGCTTCGACCAATACGGCAACTTCTTCGGGGTCGACAACGACGCCGACTTCGAGGGCGAGAAAGAGCGCCTCGTCTTCATCGAACAATACGGCGACCTCGGCTGGCGTTCGCACTGGCAATACCTGCGCAACGACTACAATCCGTGGGATGACGACCTCATGCACAAACCCTGGCACGAGGCCCAGCCCCGCTGGTTCACCCCGACGATCGGACTCTACGAGAACGGCCCCGCCGGCTTCAAGTTCAATCCCGGCACCGCACTCGGTCCGGAGTATGAGAACTACTTCTTCCTCACGAGCGCCCCGAACGGCCAGCAGTGGGCCTTCCGCGTCGTGCCGGAGAACGATTCGTGGGCAATGCGCGACGATCACCGCATCGGCGACGGCATCCCCATCGTGGGGCTCCAGTTCTCGCCCGACGGCGCCCTCTGCGGCGTCGACTGGGGCGGCGGCTATCCCATGAACGAGAAAGGCGCGATCTGGCGCATCGATGTGGCGAAGGAAAAACAGCATCCGCTACGCGAGGAAACGAAGACGCTCATCGCCGCGGACTTCGGCAAAGAGGGTTTGGTCGAGCTTTCAACCCTCTTGGGTCACGCGGATCAACGCGTGCGGATGAAGGCGCAGTTCGAGCTGGTGAAGCGCGGTGCTCTTGCCGAACTCAAGGCAGTCGCTGCAAAGACCGAAGCCCCGCAGCTCGCCCGTATCCACGCGATCTGGGGGATTGGACAACTCCTCCGGCAGGAAAAAGTCGAGGACGCGACGCTCGCCGCGCGCTTCTCCGACCCCGATCCCGAAGTCCGCGCCCAGGCGATCCGGACGGTGACGGATCGTCATGGCCGTTTGTTAGGTCTCGACGTCATCCCCGCTCCCGCGGGTGCAAGCCACCCGTTGACGGCGGCCCTGCTTCCCCTGCTCGAAGATCCCTCGCAGCGCGTCCGCATCCAGGCCCTCCTCGGACTCGGCCGTCTCCGCGATGCCGCGGCGACGGACGCGATCGTGAAACTGCTCGCGCGCAAGGAACACGTCGTGAGCCTGACCGCCCTCCGCCACGCCGGAACCATCGCCCTCGCCGGAGCCGCGCCGACGGAGCGCATCGCCGCCCTCGCGAAACACGAATCGCTCTTCGTCCGCACCTGCGCCTCGCTCGCGCTCGGCCGCCGCAGCGACCCCGCGATCGCCGCCTTCCTCGACGATGCCGACGCCATCCTCGCCGCCGATGTCGCCCGCGCGATCCACGACGATTGGATGATTCCGGACGCTCTCGACGATCTCGCCGCCCGCCTCGGCAAGCACCGCGAGCACGAGGGGTTCACCCGTCGCGCCCTCAACGCGAACCACCGCCTCGGCACCCCCGAAGCGGCTGCCCGCGTCGTCGCCTTCGTCGCCGCCGGGGAAGCCCCGCAGCGCCTCATCGAAGCCGGACTCGAATCACTCGTAAATTGGACGAAACCGCTCGACCTCGATCTCGTCTCCGGCCAATACCGCCCCCTGCCCGAACGGGATCCCGCGGTCCTTGCCGCAGCGCTGAAGCCGCATCTCAATGAACTGCTCACGGCCGAGGTCTCCAAGGTCCGCTCCACCGCGATGGAGTTGGCCACTTCCTTGGAGATCCCCATCGCCAACGAAACCCTGCTCGCCGTGTTCAACAATCCCGAAGCCGAGGGCCCGCTCCGCGCCACCGCCCTGCGCTCCCTCGCCGCCCAGGAGGCGCCCGGGCTCGACGACCTCGTCGGCGACGCCCTCGCTGCGAAGGACGACGCCCTCCGCATCGCCGGACTCGATCTCCTCGCGAAATCGGCCCCTGACAAAGCCACCACGGAGATCACCCGCCGCCTCGAATCGAAATCATCCGTCGCGGTGAAGCAGCATGCGGTGCGCACCCTGCCGTCCGTCAAAGCGGCCGAACCGATGCTCGCGTTGTTCGCGAAACTCGAAGCAGGCGAGATCGAGCCCGCCCTGCAGCTCGACGTCTTCGAGGCGGCGAAGGATCCCGCCTTCGCCGAACATCCCAAGCTCGCCGCGGCCGTGCTCTCGATGGAGACGGGCTGGCAGACCGCAGCCGCGGCGGATCCGCTCGCGCCCTTCCGCCTCGCCCTCGAGGGTGGCGATCCGGCACGGGGCAAGTCCGTCCTCCTCAACCACCCGGCCGGACAATGCACCGCCTGCCACAAGATCGCCGACGGGGCCGGCAGCAATGTGGGCCCGAACCTGAAGGACATCGGCAAGAAGAAGGACCGGCTTTATCTCCTGCAAAGTCTCGTCGATCCGCAGTCCTTCGTCGCGCCGGGTTACGGCAACATCGCCCTGACGATGAAGGACGGCAGCTCGATCGCGGGACAGTTCCTCGCCGAAAAGAACGGCAAGGTCTCGCTGCGCGACGCCGAAGGGAAGGAGATCGTCGTCGCGTCCGACACCATCCAAGAGCGCACCCCGGTGATCTCGACGATGCCGCCGATGGGGTTTATCCTGCAGAAGGGCGAGATCCGGGATCTGGTGGCGTATTTGGCGGGGTTGAAGGGGAAGTGAGGCTTTAAGCGGCATTGGCTCGAAGGTCCAGGACAAATTCTTCTTGCGACATTCTCTGGCTTCGCGTGAAATCGCCGAAGGTTCCGAATGAGCAAAGTGCGATTTGAGAGGATCTCTGGGATAATTCGCCATCCATCGACAAGAGGTGCCTGGCCCATGGCAATTGGCATGCCTGTCGCAGATCTCATTCTTCAAGCGCTGACTGTTTCGAGATGGGGATCTCCGATCATCGCAGCGCTACCCACTTTTTGCACCTTTCCACTATTGGCCACACTCCCGGGTGCGTTGCTTCTTCCTTACTGGTTCTTGAATCAACGCCATCGCAAGGTTGCCTTTGCCTGGTGGTTGATCTGCATCATCCACGTGCCACTCGCGATGGGAGCAGTGGTCTGGGGCGAATCCATTCGTTCCGATGCCTTTCACGATCTCGCCGCACGAAGCAAGGAGTTGATCTGTGCAATCAAGCGTTACGAGATTGACGAAGGGCGAGCACCGGATTCGCTGGAACATCTGGTGCCGAATTACCTTCCGTCCGTTCCCGGCACCGGGATACGGGCATACCCGGAATTCAGGTTCCTCTCCGGCGAAGAAGCAAAAGGATTCGAAGGGAACCCTTGGATCGTCTGTGTTGACTGCTTCACGGGAAGCTTCGACACCTTTTATTACTTCCCGCTACAGAATTACCCGCAGAACGGCTACGGCGGCAGCTTTGAACGAATGGGGGATTGGGCCTACCTGCATGAGTAAGTTCCCTCACTTCACCGCCTTGAAATAAATCCAGTGCTCCTCCTCGCCGGGCAGGCGCATGCGGATGCCGGTGTCGGCGCGGCTCCACGTCACAATCTCGCCGTCGGCAAATTTCAGGACGACGGTCCCTGCGGCGGGTTTCTCGATCACCTCGTAGGCGACCGCCTCGCCGGTGCCGTTGCGCATGCGGCGCATCTCGGTGGCGGTGAACTCGACCTCGACGCCCTCAAACTGCGTCAGGAGGAGGCGCGAGACGCCCTTCTGGAGCCCGGTGACGAGTTCCTTCAAAAAGCCTTCGCCGGGATTCGCGGCCGGCTGGTCCTGTCCGGCGGTCAGGTTCGCGATGGTCGTCTCGCGGTCGAGCGTCCATTTCCCGATGAGAAAACTGCGCCCGCAGCCGCTGAGAGTGGTGGCAAGGAGGGCGAGGAGAGCAAAGCGGAGGAGCGGTTTCACGAGGTCAGATTAGCCGGGACCCGCCCCGGATGTCAACGATTGGCTGCCTCGAGGCAATGTGGTTTCGGCTTCAGCCGAATCCCGGGGCATCAGCCTGCGACTGAAGTCGCAGGCACATGGGGGAGCCACGGGATCGAGACTTGCAACCACGCCCGTTTTGCGGTGTTCTTCTCATGTGGTGCCCGTGGCATGAAAACCCTCCTCCGGTTGCTCCCCCTTGCTTTGCTTTCCTCCGCCTCGGCGCAGGAGACCCCTCCCGTGCCTGACGACGTGGCTCCGGTCGGGGTCGCGACGGAGGACTTCACCGCCTTGAAGGGGCAATCGCCTTTCCTGCGCTCGCTGAACCTGAGCGATTCCCTCGTCCTCACCGGCTTCGCCGATGTCGAGGGAGAACGGGTCGCCACGATCATGAACAAGGAGACGAAACAGACCTACGTCGTCTCCAGCCAGATCAATTCACAGGGCTGGAAAATGGTCGACCTGAAGACCGACGCCGATCTCGAGAAAGTCGCGGCCAAGGTGGCGGTCGATGGCGGCGAGGTCGTGACGGTGCGCTATGCCGACATCGCCCTCAAGAACGGTGAAGCCAAACCCGCGCCCGGCCCCTCGACCGAGACGAACGGCAGCCCCACGGCGATCATGGAGGCGCGACGCGCCCGCTTCGGCGGTCCTGGCGGCCCACGGGGTCCCGGCATGGGCGGCCCGCCGCCGGAGATCCGCGAGAAGATGGAGAAACTCTCCGACGATCAGCGCGAAAAACTTTTCAACAAGATGAGGGAGCTGCGCGAAAAGAGCCCCGACATGTCCTGGGAAGAGCGCGGCAAGGTCTTCAACGAGGCGCTCGACAAGATGCTGGATAAAAAGAAATGAGCGACCGTCGGAGACGGGTTTGAATTCTCACGGGCAATCCTTTAGATTGCAATATGTCCGCCGTTCGAAAAACGCTACCCGATTCCGAACCCCTCACCTTCGAGGACTATCTCATCTGGGAAGAGGATCAGGAAGAGCGACATGAGTTCATCAATGGCCGGGTCCAGGCCATGGCGGGGGCCAGTGATGCCCATGAACTGGTCTCTTTGAATCTTGCCGCCCTGCTTCTCGCCCACCTTCGCGGCAGAGGATGTCGCGCCTACAAGGGCGACATGAAGCTGCGCTACCGCGCCGGCCAGGTCGATCTCTCCTACTATCCCGACGTGATGGTGGTCTGTGATCCCGACGACGATCACTCAAGCTACAAGGAAAAACCGCTCTTTCTCGCCGAGGTCATGTCCCGCTTCAAGACGGACCACTTTGAGAAGCTTTTCATCTACCAGCAGATCGGGACACTCGAGGAGTATCTCGTGCTCTCGCAAAATCCCGAGGAACCCGCGGCCTGGCTTTACCGCCGCGCGGAGGGCTGGAAGATGCCCGAGCCAGTGACGGCCGGCGAGATCACTCTCGCCAGCCTCGGCCTGAATCTTACGCTCGAGGAGCTTTATCGCTCCTGAACCGACGAATCACTTCTTCTTGTCTTTCTTTTCCTTCTTCGCCTCTTTCTTGTCGGCCTTTTTATCCGCCTTCTTGTCCTTCTTCGCCGTGCCGGTGCGGCCGGGGAAGGTCAATTCGGCGATGCCGGATTTGTCGAGGCCGCCGATGCCGAGTTCGACCATGCGGTCATACTGGGCCTTGGTGGCGTCGTTGAGGGGCAACGCGATCTTGGCCGACTTGGCGAGACCGGCGGCGATGCCGGAATCCTTCGCGGCGTGCTCGGCCGAGAACCAGCAATCGTGCTCGCGGGCGATCATGTCGCCGCTGTCGGTCTCGAGGACGCGGGAGTTCGCACCGGTCTGGGAGAAGACTTCACAGACCATTTTCAGGTCGTGACCCAGGGCAGCGGCGAGGCCGAGACCTTCGGCGAGTCCGGCGGTGTTGATGTTCATCACCATGTTGACGAGCGCCTTCACCTCGGCGGCCTTGCCGACCGCACCGATGTGGCGCAGGCTGAGGGAGAGATCCTGGAGGAGCTTGAGATTCTTTTCATAAACGGCCTTGTCGGAACCGATCATGAGGTAAAGCTGACCGTTGCGGGCGTGGCTGATGCTGCTCGCCATACAGGCTTCGATCGTGGCGGCTCCCGCCTTCTTCGCGGCCTCGGCCACGGTCTGCTGGATGCCGGGGGAAAGGGTCGCGCAGTTGATGAAGGTGCGGCCTTTCGCACCGGCGAGGAGGTTGTCGCCCTTGCCGAGGAAGATCTTCTTCATCGCGGCGTCGTTCGTCACGACGGTGAAGATGATGTCGGCCTTGGCGGTGACGTCGGCGAGCTTCTTGCAGGCGGTCGCGCCCAGTTCCTTGGCGAGCGACTCGGCGGCCTCGGTGTTCACGTCGTAGACGGCGGTGACGGCGTATTTCAGATCGTTGAGACGGCGGGCCATGTTGGCCCCCATGCGTCCGACGCCGACGAAGGCGACGCGGGTTTTCGGAGCAGTGGTTTTGGCAGCGGCTTTTTTGGCGGGCTTTTTGGTCATATTCGCTTTCGGTGAAGTCTTGGGTAGAGTGACAGGTGTAACAGAATTTCGAATCCAGCCAAGTGAATTATGAGAAGTGGAGCGCGTCGTTATCGCGGGATGCAGAGCTTCGTTGACGCAGGTCGGGGCCTCGTCACGGTGCTGCGGACGGAGTGGAATTTCCGCATCCACGCGGCCGTCGCCCTGCTCGTGACGATCGCGGGATTTGTCTTCGGGATCAGCGCTGGGGAATGGCTCGCGGTCGTTCTCAGCGCGGGCATCGTCTTCATGGCCGAAGTGTTCAACACGGCTCTCGAATACCTTGCCGATGCGGTGCATCCCGAGGCCGATCGCGGGGTGGGCATGGCAAAGGATGCCGCCGCCGGTGGCGTGCTCATCGCGGCGGTTGCGGCAGCGGTGGTCGGAGCTATCGTCTTTTTACCGAAAGTATGGGCCTGGCTGACAATCTCTTGATGGTGGAAACGGATCCGGCCTGGCTGCCGGGTCTGCGCGAAGCAGTGGCAGGCGCCGCGATCTCGACAGCGGAGGAGGTGCGGAAGGAATTCGGCACGGACCGCTGGCACGCTGCCGCGATGCCCGAGGTCGTGGTCGAGGCCACCCATCGCGATCAGGTCTCCGCGACCCTGCGATACGCCAACGAGCACGGCATCCCCGTGACGACGCGCGGCGCCGGGGTCGGCTACGTCGGCGGCTGCGTGCCGGTGAAGGGCGGCATCCTCCTCTCGGTGCGGAAGATGAACCGCATCGTCGAGATCAATCCGGCAGACGGCATCGCCTTGGTCGAGCCGGGGGTGACGCTCGACGATCTCCAGGAAGCGGTGCGCGCCCTCGGCTGGTATTACCCGCCCGATCCGGCTAGCCTGAAGGAATGCTCCGTCGGCGGCACCATCGCCACGAATGCCGGCGGCCCCCGCTGCGTGAAATATGGAGTCACCCGGCATTATGTGCTCGGTCTCGAGGTCGTGCTGCCCGATGGGCAGATCCTCGAAACCGGCGGACGTTGCCACAAGAACAAGACGGGACTCGACCTCATCGGCATGTTCGTCGGCTCCGAAGGACTCCTCGGCGTCATCACGAAGGCGACCCTGCGCCTCATCCCGCATCCCGAGGCGCGGGCCATGCTCACCGCGACTTTTCCCGATTTCGAAACCGCGGCGGAGGCCGTGCAGGCGATCCTGAACCACGGTTGGCAGCCTTCGGGACTCGAGGTCACCGATGGATTTACCCTCCAGGCGGCGCGCGACTACCTCGGACCCGAGATGTTGCCCGACGGTGACGCCCACCTCATCGTCGAGCTCGATGGACGGCGCGACACGATCCTGCAGGACCTCGCGAAACTACGCGAGCTCGTCGATACCCTCGGCGCGATCACCGTCGAAAAGGCCCGCGATCCGGAATCCTGCGAGGCGATCTGGAAGCTGCGCCGCGAGTTCTCCTACTCCCTCCGCGCCACCGGGCTGATCAAGCTGAACGAGGACATCGTCGTGCCGCGCTCGAAGCTCGTCGTGCTCGTCCGTTTCGCGCGG
>JALRFZ010000350.1 GCA_023253615.1 Verrucomicrobiales bacterium
CTCGGTCTCGACCGCATCTCGCAGATCTTCGGAAGCAGAGAGGATTTCAGCACCGAGATTCGAGCGCTCATGGACTGGATAAATCGGCCAAAATATGATTCAATTTTTGTCGTGTAATGTCACTCCAATTGACGTCCGGCACCACCATTCCTGTCTTCAAGACGTTGCCCGAGACGGTATAGCACGGCGTCAATCCTTCCTTCTCGCTGCGGGCGTTGCACCACTTCACCGCATCCCACCAACTGACTGATTGGACCGGATGATTCGCGGCTTTTCCGGCTCCCACCGCGAGATCGGTGTAACCATGGTTCAATGCCCAGGTTCTCACCTCGTCCCATTGCTCCTTCGTGGTCTCGGACTGCTGGAGATAGAAGCTGCTCACCGCCACAATCACAGGCGCGGCGTCAACGTCGGTGTCACCACTCGTCCGCCCCATCGTGACGGATCCCTCGGAGATGTGGGAGAATCCTTCTTCGGCCGTTACGCGGAAACGCATCTGCGTAGTGTAGCTCTGGGAAAAGTCGGTCCCGGCATTCCACACGATGGTCTTGCCGGTCCCGGGGGTAATGCCCGTACCGACCGCCCCGCTGGCGGTGGTAGTGGGTATGCTCCAGGATCAACCGGCATCGACGGATACTTCCAGCTTGACCAGAACGGAGGACAAACCCGGGGCGTCAAGGTCGTAGGAAATGTCGACGAGATGGGTGCTGGCGCGTTGCTGGGCAACGATATTGCTCACTTCGGGAGCGGCGTAACCCGTGCCCAAGGTCATCGCAAGGGCAAGAGAAACACGGTTCATGGGAAATACAGTGAAAATTCAGATGGTGATTGAGGGGGCGGCATGAGCCTAGAGGCATGGATCTTGTGACGTCGGCAGGTCGAACGCAGGAAGACCCTTGGCGCGGATCCCTGCCGATAGAGGGGGCGAACCGGAGTCTCCGAATCCGATGTGGACACACCCTTCATGGAGAAGCCGACTCCCAATCACGTTCCAAAAAGTTTCCTTTAAGGCTGGTATTGAAAGCGTGGAGATCCACTGCAAAGACTGACTCCTCGTGGTTGCTGGAGGCCGGGAAGCCGTCGAAAGAGGAAGTCGGAATCGTCGCTCAGGCCCGCCACGGAGGGGGCGAGGGCGGACGGATCGAAACGGGATCGCAGGACCCGGCGGTTTCAAAGTAAGAGAGCATCGCCGCGGAAGGCTGCGGCAGCACGAAGGCCACCAGGGGCACCGCGTTGACCTTGTTAACGGTATCAACGAGTTGCTTCTGCTGTTGCTCTTTTTCCTTCTGCTGGCCGGCCTCAACGGCGGCACAGAGGGGACAGGGATGTTTCCCGTCGAAGGTTTTTTCGAGAGCCCCGGCGAGATCGCCCTGCTGGGAGTTCACCGCGAACATCCCCATCCAGGCCACCATCTGCAAAGCCAGCCAGTGCCCGCCGAGGAGGTGCACTCCGGCGAACAGCGCAAGGGCTTTGGCAAAGCGCGTTTTCAAACCGCGGCCAAAATCCGGGCAATCGACCGCCACGCAAGTGAAAACCCGGACGCGATCGGTCACCGGCCCTTTCCCGTTCACATCCGCCCTTGTCGAATCGTCCGCTTTGCGACAAACTCCAAGCGTGTTCCAGGTCATCTTCAACGAAATCAGCGCCGCCGAGATCTCGCAGCTCCCCACGCTCGAGCAACTCGAGGTGCTCAATGAATTCCAGGTCAAGCCCGAGGATCTCGGGGGCATCGAGGACCATCCGGAAGGCGCGAAGTTCGGCCAGATCGAGCGCGACGGGAAAAAGCTTTATCGATACCGCGCCAGCGATGTGCGGATCTATTTCGAGGTCTCGAAGGATCACCGGTCCGTCATCGTCCACCGCGTGCTGAGCAAAAACACCTTCCAGGATTTTCTCTACCGCGCCAATCTCCCGGTGGGTGACGATGATGCCCTCGCCCAGTCGAAATCCTTCTGGGCCCTGATCGAAGAAGGCGAGCGCGCCCGGCGGGTCTGAGTGGTGACGTGGAAAGCTCATCAGTGGACGCGGCCGCGTTTCCGGTGGACTCTTCCTCCGTGAATCCCCTCGAATCCTATCTCGGCGACGATACCCTCCGTCGCGCCGCTTTCCCGGCCTGCCGTGATCGCATTTTCTTTGCCCATGCCGCCGTCGCCCCGATCACGCAGGCGGCGCTCGAAGCGATGGAGGCCTTCAACCTTGCCTCGGCCACCGGCGAGCTCGACTACGGCGAGGTCTTCCTCAAACGCATGGATCGCATCCGCGGCTCCGCCGCGCGCCTCTTTGGGGGTGCGCCCGATGAGTTCGCCCTCCTCGGTCCCACCAGTCTCGGGCTCAGTCTCGTCGCCAACGGGCTCGATTGGTCTCCCGGCGACGAGATCATCACCTACCTCGACGACTATCCCGCCAACGTCTATCCCTGGAAACAACTCGAGCGGCTCGGTGTGAAGATCGTCTACCTCGAGCCCGCCGAGACCGGAGCGATCACGCCGGAACTGGTCCGGGCCGCAATCACCCCGCGGACAAAGCTCCTCGCCCTCGCCTCCTGTCATTTCCTGACCGGCTACCGCCTCGACATCGCCGCGATCGGGGCGATCGCGCGCGAGCATGGGATTCTTTTCTGCCTCGATGCCATCCAGACCGCCGGCGCCTTCCCGACGCCCGTGGAAGAAGTCGATTTCCTCTCCGCCGATTCACACAAGTGGATGCTCGGACCCTCCTCGGCCGGAGTCGTCTACGTGGCGAAGGCGCGGCAGGAGATGCTCCGCCCCAGTCTCTACGGCGCGTGGAATGTCGTGTCGCCCAACTTCATCGCCCGCGACGAGATCATCTTCGAGCCTGGTGCCCGCCGCTACGAGCCGGGGGTGCTCAATGCGAGTGGTCTCCTCGGCATGGAGGCTTCAATCGACCTGCTCACCGGTATCGGGATCGACCGGATCGCCGCCCGCCTCCTCGGGCTGAAAGCCCATCTTTGTGAGGGGCTCGACCGGCTCGGGCTGCGGATCGTCGGCCCCCGGGAGGGCGCGGCGGCTTCCGGGATCACCTCCTGCACCGATTCGGATCGTCCCGACCGCATCGGGCATCTCTATCACACCCTCCATCAGGCCGGGGTGGCGGCCAGCTTCCGTCACGACCGGGCGGGTAGGCCGCACCTGCGCTTCAGCCCCCATTTTTACAACACCCACGACGAGGTCGATCGGGTTTTGGCGGTGATGGACGGGGCGGGAACTTGACAAAACGCCACTTGCGGGCATTCTCCGCCCGTTTTTTTCGCTGGAAACCGGGGCCTTTCTGGGTCACGATTCCGACCCGGGTCTTTCGTCAGCGGAAGACGACCGCAAACACCAAATCAAACGAGAGGGCCAACCGCCGTGGACTTCAGAGAAATCAAACGCATCGTCGAGCTCATGGATCAGCATGGGCTCTCCGCTTTCAAGCTGGAGCAAGGGGAAACCAAGCTGGAACTCAAGAAGGGCAGCGACCTCGACGCCAAGGCCGTCCAGAATTGGCTCGCCTCCGCGCCCGCCCCGCAATACGCGCCGGCCTACCACCCCGCCCCCGCCCCTGCCGCGGGTGCCCCGTCCGCCGCTCCCGCCGCCGAGGCCGGTCTGCCCGCCAACGTGAAGGAAATCACCTCTCCCATGGTCGGCACCTTCTACGCCGCCTCCTCTCCCGATGCCGAACCTTTCGCGAAAGTCGGCACCAAGGTGGGCGCCGACAGCACCGTCTGCATCATCGAAGCGATGAAGGTGATGAACGAGATCAAAGCCGACATCTCCGGCGAGATCGTCGAAGTCCTCATCGAGAACGGCACCGCCGTGCAATACGGCGAACCGCTCTTCCGCGTGAAGACGGCCTGACCACCCCTCCTTTTGACCTGCCTCGTCCCCCGCCTCTCCGGGGGTAGGCCAAGCGACACGCCATGTTCAAGAACATCCTCGTAGCGAACCGGGGCGAAATCGCCCTCCGCGTCATCCGGGCCGCCAAGGAACTCGGCGTCCGCACCACCGCCGTCTACTCGGAGGCGGATGTGGACTCGATGCACGTCCATCTCGCCGACGACGCCATCTGCATCGGCCCCGCCCGCAGCGCCGATTCCTACCTGAACATGCAGGCGATCCTCTCGGCCGCCGAGATCGCCAACGTCGATGCGATCCACCCCGGCTACGGATTCCTCTCCGAAAATCCCCGCTTCGCCGAGCTCTGCGAAAGCTGCAACGTGAAATTCATCGGTCCCTCCGCCAGTGTCATCTCACTGATGGGCGACAAAAACCAGGCCCGCGCCACCGCGACGAAATACGGCGTGCCGGTGACGCCCGGCTCCGAAGGCATCGTCGAGACCGAGGCCGAAGCGCTGAAAGTCGCCGAGCAGATCGGATTCCCCGTGATGATCAAGGCCACCGCCGGCGGCGGAGGTCGCGGCATGCGGCCCGCGCTGAACAAGGCCAGCTTCGTCACCGCTTTCCACGCCGCCCGGGCCGAGGCGCAGGCCTGCTTCGGCTGTCCCGATGTCTACATCGAGCGCCTCGTGCAGAATCCCCACCACGTCGAATTCCAGATCGTGGCCGACAGCCACGGCAACGTGAAGGAGCTCGGCGAGCGCGATTGCTCGATGCAGCGCCGCAACCAGAAGATCATCGAGGAAACCCCCTCGCCGCTCCTCACTCCCGGCCTGCGCCAGCGCATGGCCGAGGCCTCCGAGTCCCTCGTGAAAAACATCGGCTACGAGAACTGCGGCACCATCGAATACCTCGTCGACGACCAGGAGAATTTCTACTTCATGGAGATGAACACCCGCATCCAG
>JALRFZ010000527.1 GCA_023253615.1 Verrucomicrobiales bacterium
GTTCTCGCCGATGCCCTCGAGACGCTGGCCGATGTTCACGAAGGCCGGCATGACCGGGTTGACCGGCCCGAGCACCCGCGCCAACCAGGCGCCGATGTGCGGGCAGGCCACGGTCTGCGGCGGCACGTAGCCGGTGTGCCAGTGGTATTGGTGGCGCGAGTGGAGGATGCTGCCGAGATCGGGCTGCACCGCGGAGCGGATCAGGGTGCCGCGGTCCATGATCTTCGCGATGCGCCCCATGCCCTGACAGATGTGCAATCCATCGACGGCGGTCGGGATCGCGGGGAAGGTGGAGAGGACGGAATCGACCCGCATGCCCTTGGTGTAGGGCGCGTAGCGTTTCGGGTCGAAGGTCTCCGGGGCGGCCATGCCTCCCGCGAGCCAGAGGAGGATGCAGGCGTCGGCCTTGGCGTCGGGATGGGCGATTTCCTTGCCGCGGACGAGCTGCGGTTCCCCGCTCATCCACGCGGCGACGCCGGCGGCTGAGAGCTGTTTCAGGAAATCGCGCCGGATCATGGGATCGGGGGCGGAGGGGTCGAAATCGGCGTCCATGGAGTCGTGGAGTGTTGGAGTCAGGGAGTAGTGGTGACCTCCAGGTCGCCACCAGTGTCGCGGTCGGAGGAGGTGGCGACGTGGACGTCACCACTACGAAAAGGAAGGTTCGTGAGTCAACAGGGTGGGATCGTTGAAGAAAGAGGGTTTGATTCACCTCACCAGCAGATACTCCGGCATCATCCAGAGCGACCAGGTGAGGTCGGCGACGGTCTGGGGTGCGGGGGTTTCACCGAGGATTTCGCGGAGGAGGGATTTCTCTTCCTCCGTTGGCAGTCTTGTCAGGGTGGAAAGATAGAGTTCCTCGATGAGGCGGTCGGGCGTTTTTCCGTGTGCCGAAGCGAGCTTTTGCGCTCCGGCCTCGAGGGCCTTGGCGACGGTGGCGTCATTGGAAAGGTCGATGGCCTCCAGCGTGGTGAGTTCGTTCGGACGCGAGGTCACGATCTGGTCGCGGTTGGGACGCCCGAGGCTGCGCATCAGGAAATCGCTTTTCACCAAAGCACCGCGCACCATCAGGGGCGAACTGGTGGAGCACGAGGCGAGCATCGTGCCCACCTGCGGATCGACCGCCTTCGACCAAGCATCCAAAGAGACGGGCACGACCTTTTCCCAGGTCAGCTCGGGGATCTTCCACTCGGCGGGTTTGTTGCCGGGAGGCATCTTGCTCGAAACGGTCCAGCTCTCATCCGTGGCGATGACCTCGTCGGTGCCGTCGGTGTAGACGATGCGGAGCGCGGCGAAGGCACCGGCGAGGTTGGGCGTTTTCAAGCCGTTCTCCGCGACGAGGAGGAGCCGGTTGACGCCATCCGGATTGATCGTCACGGGAGCGGACTCGAGTTTCGACCAGTCGCCTCCCGCGAGGACCTGCTGGGCGTTGAGGTAAAGAGTGAAGCTGTTGTCGGCCGCGGCGATCACGCCCGCCGACTGCACCGCCTTGCCCGGTTTGAAATCCTTGCGCAGAAGAATCTTCTCGCCGCCGGGCGGAGGACCGGCCGCCGCCGAAGGGCCCCAGATCCAGGTCGATTTCCGGGCGAGGCGGGCAGCGGTTTCGGGATCGCTCTTGCCACGGATCACGGGCGCGTCGAAGACCCGTGGCGCGGTGCCGGTGAGGCTCCACATCAGATCGACGAACTGCTCGGCGGTGAGTCGCTTGGCGCGGGGGCCGGCATAGACGTAGGATGCGCCCTCATCCTCGCCCCTCGTCACCTCGGCGCGGCTGCCGTAGGCGGCGGAAGTGGCGATGAGGCGAAGGGTGTGCTTGAGATCCTGGCCGTGCTCGGCGAAATCGCTCGCGAGCCAGTCGAGCAGGTCGGCGTGCCAGGGCTCGGTCTGCATTGCGTCGAGGGGATGGACGAGCCCCCGGCCCATCATCTGGCCCCAGAGACGGTTCACGATCGTGCGGGTGACGCGGCCGTTTTCCGGATGGGTCATGAGAGCGGCGAGCTGTTTGAGCCGTTCGGCCTTCGCCGCCGCCGGATCGACCTGCCCGATCTCGGGGAAAAGCCACGCCGCTTTCGCCGTCTCGCCGGTGGGTTTGTCGCAGCGGTGGATCATCAGCGGCTCGTCCGAGTAGATCGCGGCCAGTCCGTAAGCCTCGTCGAGCTTCCAGCGGTCGATGAAGCTGTCGTGGCACGAGGCGCACTTCATGTTGATGCCGAGGAAGGACTGCGAAAGGCTCTGGGAAAACTGGATCGGCAGGGTTTGTCCGGCGCTGACGTCGCCGCGCCACTCGATCCCCTTGATGAAACCCTCGCTTTCGGGCGTGGGCGGGGCGATCAGTTCGCGCACCATCGCGTCGAAGGGACGGTTTTCCTTCAGCGCGTCGTAGAGCCAGCGGCTCACCTGGCTGCGGCCGCCGGTGATGAAGCCGGTGCCGGCGTAGTCGTTGCGGAGGAGATCGTTCCAGAAGGTCAGCCAGTGATCGGCGTAGTCGATGTCGCGGGCGAGGAGTGCATCGACCAGTTTGGCGCGTTTGTCAGGACTCTGGTCGGCGAGAAAGGAGCGGGCCTCTTCCGGGGTCGGGAGCAGGCCGACGAGATCGAGGTGGACGCGGCGGAGGTAGGTGGCGTCGTCCGCCGGATCGGGACGGGGGAGTTTCCGCTCCGCGAGATAGGCGTCGATGAAACGATCCACGGGATTGGCGCGGCCGTCGGTGATGGCGGGGACCTCGGGATGGCGTGGTTTCAGGGGCGGTTCGTAGGTGGGTTCGCCGAAGGTGAAGCCCGGCTCCCATTTCATCCCCTCGTCGACCCAGGCCTTGAGAAGGGCGACGGCCTCGGCCGGGACGCGATCCTTTTTCTTCGGCGGCATCTGCAGATCGGGATCGGTTTCGGCGATCAGCTCGAGGAAATAGGATTCCGCCGCCTTGCCCGGCATCGCGGCATCGTCTTCGAGGAAAAGCTCGCGCGTGTTGAGCGAGAAGCCGCCCTTCGCCTCCTTGCCACCGTGGCATTCGGCGCAGTGTTTCTTCAGCAGCGGCACGACCTGGTGGACGAAATCGATCTCGGCCTGAACGAGCACGGGGGCCGCGCAGACCAGGATGACGGCAAAAACGGGGCGGAACATGCCGCATTATACTCCCAATCCCGCTTGCGGAAGCAGCCTTCTCCCGGACGGGATGACGTGAATAAGGGTTCGGGACCGGGAAAAATTCACCTTTTCCAACGCGGGGGCCTCGCGGATCGTTCCATCGTGGGCGGGTGCGTCCCTCTATGAACCGGATCTGGAGTTTTCTCATCGCGCTGGGCGCGATCGGCGCCACCGTTCTCCTTTTGACGGTGAAGGACCCGTATGCGGTGGAGGGGGAGTCCGGTGGCGCGGGGGGCTTGGCGCCGGGTCCGGCGATCCCGCCGCCGCCGGTGGAGATCGTGGAGGAGGTCGCGGTGGAGCCGCCGGCGCCCGAGACCGCCTCGTGGTTTGAGCTCGCCCGCGGCGGGGGATTGAGTTTCGTGCTTTCGGGCACGGTGCGGGAGGCTGCCTTGAAACACCGGCTCGTCGAAGCGGCGCGCCGCGAGGCGCCGGAACTGGTCGCGGTCGTCGATCGCATCGAGGTCGATCCCGCGGCGCGCGAGCTGCCGAAGATCGATCACCTGCCGGATCTCGTCGCCGCGCTGATCCGTGATCTCCATGAACCGGGACTGCGGATCGAGGAGGGGATGGCACGGATCGAGGGGATCGGCGCGGATGAACGGATGCTGGAGGCGATCCGCGGGGCCTTCACGGCGATCGTCTCCCATCAGGAGAGGCCGGAAGACCGCCTCTACCACGATCCCGAACGTCCCGCGCCCGAGACGCGGATGCCGCTGGTGCTGTATCTCGGGATGCTGGAGGGCAGGTATTCCTTCGAAGGTTCGCTGCCGACTCCGGCGCAGCGAAAGGCCGTCGTCGATGCCGGCATCGCGGCGGTCGGGGCGGAGAAATTCGCCGATCACAGCCGCGTTTCCCCGGCCACCGTGGATGAACCGTGGATGAGCTCGCTGCCGGCCCTGATCGGTGGTCTTTTGCATGAATCCCATGCGGCGATGGAGCTGGTCGTCGTCGATCGCACCGTCACTTTGAGAGGCGAGGTGCTGGACGAGAAAGCGAAGGAAACGCTCCTCGAATTCACCAAACCGGCAAGAGAAGCGGGCTATGCGGTGGTGGATGGGCTGAGGGTGAAGAAGTAGTCAAGACTTCCACTAGCTGCGGCGACTTTCGCCTCTCTGAGGCGATTCCCGCCTCACTCGATCGCATACAGAGACGCGTCGGTCCGCAGGTAGATGCGGCCGCCGGCGAAGGCGAGGGAGGCGTTCGTGTGTTGATTGGCATCGACGTCGTTCTTCGCGATGAGCTTCAGCGCCGTCGGGTCGGGCTCGATCAGGTAGGTCGTGCCGCGGGTGTCGTTCACGTAGAGGATTTTCCCGATCAGGTTCATCGAGCTCCAACTGTTCGCCCCGAGGCGCTCGCGCCAGAGGATCCTGCCGGTCGCGACTTCGCTGCATTGCATCACGCCCGGTTCATTGAGGAGGTAGAGATGCTCGCCGAGGATCTGGCCCGAGCCGATGCGCTGCGGATTCTGATTTTGTCCCTTCGGTGGATCGGCCCAGAGCCGGTGTGATGAGGTGAGGTCTCCCGTCTCGCCCGCGGACGGCAGTTTCACCCCGATACCGGGACCGCCGTAGCCGCAGAGGTAAAGGGCGCGCCCGTCGCCGGTCATCACGTTGGTGTAGCAGAGATCGCCGAGGCCCGCGACGCGCCAGAGCTCCTTCCCCGTCTTCGGATCAAAGCTGGTGAGGAAGCCGGGCAGGCCGAGCAGCAGCTCGGTGCGGCCACCGTTGTCGATCACGAGCGGGGTCGCCCACGAGCCTTTGAACTGTTTCGCGTCGGTGCTCTCGAAGGCATCGAGCTCGTGACGCCAGATCTCCTTGCCGGTGCCTTGGTGGATCGCGAAGAGCCGCGCGACGGGACCGGGTCCCGCATGAACGAGGACGGCGTCGCCCCACAGCACGGGGCTCGCGGCGTGGGGTCCCCAGATGTGCGCGTAGTCGGATCCGAGATCGGCGCTCCAGAGTTTCTTGCCCTCGAAGTCATAGGCGTGCAGGCCCGCGTTGCCGTGCCAGGCGATGACGATCGTGCCATCCGTCACCGGCGAGGCGGGGCAATGCGGATTCGTTTTGTGGGTTTCCTCGGCCTTGCCGTAGCCGATCGTCTCTTTCCAGAGCTGCTTGCCATCCTTCGCGTCGAAACAGATGAGGGATCGCTTTTTCCCTTCCTCCTCCGCCTGGGTGAGAAAGACGCGATCGCCCGAGACGACGGGCGAGGAATTGCCGCGATCGGGGAGATCGACGCGCCAGGCGATCCTTTCGGTCGCGGACCACTTCGCCGGGTAGGCGGTCGCATCGGGGAGCTTGCCGTCGCCATGGGGACCGCGC
The DNA here is from genome assembly GCA_023253615.1 of Verrucomicrobiales bacterium. Classification (GTDB taxonomy): domain Bacteria; phylum Verrucomicrobiota; class Verrucomicrobiia; order Verrucomicrobiales; family DEV007; genus Arctic95D-9. The sequence goes on from JALRFZ010000527.1 coordinate 5,463, forward strand.
CACGAGGGCCAGTCGTTCGCGGAGACGCCTGCGAGGGAGCCGAGGGAAAGGAGCAGGAGAGCGGAGGGGAGTTTCATGGGGCGAACGAAGAGGGTCTGTCGGAGGCTCCGACCGTGTCAGATCGCGAACCTCGCGGCAATCACGTGATCGGGTTTTCCCGGCCGGGTCCCCCGCGCCACCGCGCCGCTTGACGCCTTCCGTGAATTCCCGGACAATGGCGTTCGCGATGGGACGCACTCCTGCCACCCGGTTCCCGGTATTCGCGGCCCTGCTTTCGGCCGCGGTGGTTCGCTCATTCCTTGTCGCCGCGCAGGTGGATTTCGAGAAAGAAGTCCGTCCCATCCTCGCGGAAAAATGCACCCTCTGCCACGGTCCCGACGAAGCGAAGGGCGGCCTGCGGCTGACGGGGATCGAGCCGGCCACGAAGGTCCTCGAGTCGGGTCATCGCGGCATCGTGCCGGGCGAGCCGGAACATTCCGAGGTGATCGCCCGCGTCCAGTCGAGCGATCCCGACCACCAGATGCCGCCGCCCGGAAAAGGCGAGCCTCTCACGACCGCGGAACAGGCGACGATCGAACGCTGGAT
>JALRFZ010000530.1 GCA_023253615.1 Verrucomicrobiales bacterium
CGGGGGCGGCGACGACGGAGGCATTGTCCGGCGCGACGGTGACGCCGAGCTCTTCGGCCATGGCGGTGGAGGCGGCCTCGTAGGTGTCGTAGACCGTCACTTCGCCGGGTCGGCATAGCCCCGTGCCGAGAATGCCGCCCACGAGGGCCTTACCCATTTTGCCACAACCGATCACGCCAAGTTTCATGGAGGTATCTGTAACCTCATTTTGCCGTTTTTGGGCAAGGAATGCGGGAAAAATTTCGTTGCGGGATTCGGCGGGCGGCGGCTACGGTGGGGAAAGTTTCCGAGATGTCCGCCCGAGTCTTCCAGAGCGCCGCCACCTCCGTCCGCATCACCGCGGGCGAGTTCGTCGCCGCGTACCGGGGCATGCTCACGGCGCGGCTCTTCGAGGAGAAAATTTCGGCCCTCTATCGCGGCGGCAAGATCGTCGGCGGGGTCTACGTGGGGCGCGGGCAGGAAGCCTTTTCCTATGCTCTCGGCGGCCAGCTCGACCGCCGACAAGGGGATGTCTTCGCCGGTCTCATCCGCGACCAGGCCGGACGCACCGCCTTCGGCGAGCCTCTCATCGATGCGGCCCGCACCTATCTCGGCAAGGTCACCGGCCCGATGCACGGCCGCGATGGGAACATCCACCGGGGACGCCCGCGCGAGGGCATGCCGGCGATGATCAGCCACCTCGGCACCTCCATCTCGGTCGTGAACGGCATGCTCATGGCCAAACGGTTCCGGGGCGAGTCCGGTTACGTCGGCGGGGCGACGGCCGGTGATGGCGCGACCTCGACGGGCGCGTTTCACGAGGGGCTCAACCAGGCGGCGGTGGAAAAACTGCCGCTGGTCATCGCGGTGGCGGACAACCAGTTCGCTTATTCGACACCGACGCGCCGCCAGTATGGGTGCGAGGATCTCGTGGATCGTGCCGTCGGGTATGGGATCGCCGGCTATTCGATCGATGCCACGGATCTGATGGCTTGTCTGGAGACCTTCCGCACCGCCATCGCCCGGGCCAGGGCCGGGGAGGGGCCGCAGCTCGTGGTCGGCAAATTGCTGCGTTTGTCAGGGCACGGCGAGCACGACGACGCCAGCTACGTGCCCGACACCGCCCGTTCGGGGCGATTTGGCCGGGATTGCCTCGCCCTCGCGAGGGAACGGATTCTCGAGGATTGTTTTGAAAGCCCCGAGGCCCTCGGGTCGCTCGAGGCCGGGGTGCAGGATTTCATCGAGGAGACCTTCACCCAGGCTCAGGGAGAGGAGGCGCCGAATCCCTTGCTGGACGACTGGCGGACGCTCTCGACGCGACGTCTGGGCGAGGGCTGGCATTGAGGCTTTTCGAAACGTAGTCAGGCGCTTCAGCGCGGGGCGGGCGTCTTGCCGCCTGAAGCCGTGGACTAATTTGCCGAATCCAGCGGATCCCGATCAAGGCTTCAAGACCACTTTCAGGAGGCCTTCCGTGTTCTTGTGCAGGCGGTGGAACCACTCGCCGCCCTCCTCGAGTTTCGCCCCCGCGGAAAGGAGAGGCTCGACCTTGATCTTGCCCGAGGCTACGGCTTCGACGGCCTCGGCGTATTCGCCTGCGGAGGCGCAGCTGCCGAAGACGCTCAGCTCGCGCGTCACGAGGGCCTGGAGGGGGAAGGGGACCTCGGCCTTGAGATTGCCGACGCAACTGATGCTGCCGCCCTTGCGCACCGACTCGACCGCGATCTTGATGGTGGGACCGAATCCGACGACCTCGATGGCATGGTCGGCTCCATCGGGATTGCCGACGAGTTCGCGGACCTGGGCCGGCACCGTGTCGCCGGACACGAGCGAGACATCGGCCCCGAGTTCCTTCGCGAGGGCGAGGCGCTTTTCATCGATGTCGACCGCCACGACAAATCCCGCTCCTTTCGCCTTCAGCGCCTGGATCACGAGCAGACCGATGAGACCCGCGCCCACGACGACGGCGGAGTCTCCGGGCTTCATCGGCAGGCGGTTCACGCCGTGCAGCGCGATCGAGACCGGCTCGGCGAAGGCGGCGTGCTCGTAGGAAAGGTCGCCGGGGATCGCGTAGAGGATGTGTTCGGGCACCTTGACATATTCGGCGAAGGCGCCGTGGCGCCGGTAGTCGCCGCAGGAGACGCCGAGGACGTTGCGGTTCGGACAGAGATTGACCTGACCGGCGAGGCAGGAGGGGCATTTGCCGCAATACACCGTCGAGTCGAAGGTGACCCGGTCGCCCACCTTCCATTGCCGCACGGCGGGACCGATCTTCGCGATTTCGCCCGAGGCCTCGTGTCCCATGATGATCGGGGGGATGCGGCGTCCCGAGCTGCCGTCCATCCCGTGGATGTCCGATCCGCAGATGCCGCAGGCCTTCACCGCGACGAGCACTTCATTTTCCGCGATCTCGGGGTCGGGAGCATCGCTGAATTCAAACTGGTTGTAGGCCGTGAGGGTGAGGGCTTTCATGAAGGTGGAAAATTGGGACTTGAAGCGAACCCTTAAGCGCAAGAAGGTGCGTCATCAATCCGAAATCCCCAGATCGAAATCGTCCCTTGATGCAGCCCGTTTTCCGCGCCGTCTGCCTTCTCGGTGCCGTCCTTCTTCTCTCGCAGTGCGAGACGATGGAGACCTGTGCGCCGGGGGCGGCCGGTGCGGCGGGGTCGGCGGGGACGATCACGGTGCAGGGGACGATGTTCTATCCGGATGAGAAAGGCATCACCTACCTGGTCCCGGCGGGTGCCCAGATCATCGGGGCGGGCGGGATCGACTGCGTCTACCTGATTGAGAGCGGTGGATCCGTCGTCGCCCATTCCGGGGCGGGCAACAGCTACCGGGTGAAGAGCGGTGGTCATTTCCGCGGTTTCACCCATCCGGCCACCGATTGCACGATCACCTACGAGCCCGGTGCCATCATCGAGCAGGAGCAGATCGGCGCGGGCACCACTTTTGTGGGTTCGTGAGGGGCCGTCCCCCGCTCAGATCCGCCGCATTTTGACGAGACGCTCGAGCCCTTCGCGTCCGGCATACGATCGGGTGGGGACGTAACTTTCCTCGATCAAAAAGCGCCCCGACCGCTCGAATCGCTCCGACAATTCCTCCAGCGAACACCCGTGCGGAGGTCCGCCGCCGGGTGGGTGATCGTCGTCGTAGGGATCGAGGTAAAAGACGCCGAGGAACCTGCCGCCCGGCTTCAGGGCACCGTGGACCGCCCTGACATAATCCTCGCGCAGATCGGGATCGATCGCGCAGTAGCAGGTGTGTTCCCAGACCCAGTCGTAGGCGCCGTGGTGCGTTTCCCCGAGGGCGAAGAGATCTCCGGTGAGATAGGTCTCGCGCCCCGTGCCCGGATACGACGAGGCGAGTTGGACCGCGGTGGGCGAGAGATCCAGTCCGACGACTTCCGTGATGCCCGCGATCGCGGCGAGCGCCCGGACATCATGACCCAGCCCCGCACCGGGCACGAAGACCCGTCCTTCCGGCTCCCCCGGATGGTCGGAGAGCCACTCCAGCAGGGGCGGGGCCGGGGCGCCCTTGTCCCAGGGAGTCGTGTTTTCGCGGTAAAGGTCCTCCCAGGGCGGCGTTCTTTCGGACGGTGGCGTCATTCCTGAAACTGTGCTATGGGATGGGGAAATTTCCATGAGCAAAGCCAAATCCCTGAGCGAAGAGCAGATTTCGAAGATCCAGTCCTGGGCCGATGCGGGCGATGGCGTGCCCGAGATCCAGAAAAAGCTCCGCGACGAGTTCGAAATCCGCGTCACCTACCTCGAGACCCGTTTCCTTCTCGAAGATCTCAAGATCGAACTCCTCCCCACGCCCGAGCCCGAGCCGGAGAAAAAGCCCGAGGAAGAGGAAGCCGTCGCCGGGGAGGATGCCGACGGGGCCGAGGGAGGCGAAGGGCAGGTGACGCTCACTGTCGATCAGGTGCTGCGTCCCGGTGCGATCATCAGCGGCAAGGCCGACTTCGGCGGTGGCAAGATCGCCTCGTGGTGGCTCGACCAGATGGGTCGTCTGGGACTCGACATGGCCGATCCCGAGTTCCGCCCCAGCGAGGAGCAGGCCATCGCCTTCCAGAACGAACTGCGCAAGGTGATCCAGCGGAGCGGTTTCTGAGGCGGATTTGTCCGTTTGTCAGGGCGCTGGTTCGAGTTGCCACACGAGCAGGGAGACACGGCGAACCTCGATCGTGGATTCGTCCACGACCTCGCGGCCCCCGAGCTTTTCCCTCATCGCCGCCCCGGCATGCGGGAAACCGATGAAGAGCGTCGTGTCTCCGGGCAGCGATCCCGTTTCCCCGATTCCGGTGACGGGTTTGCGGACGTAGTAGAGCAGCCGCAGGTGTTTGGTGAAGCGATTGCGGAATTCGTCGTCGGCATGGAAGGCGATGCGCGAGCCGGGAGGGGCGAGTCCGTCGATTTCGGCGGCCGCTTTCCGGAAGAGATCTCCTTCGCCCTGGAAATCCTGGATACCCGGCAGCAGGGCGATGCTCCCCGCGGCGATCAGGAGGGCGGTGTGAAGGAAGGTGGGACGGCTTTTCCAAACGGTCCTGTTGAGGAAGACCACCATCAAAACCGCGGCGGTTCCCATGACAAGAAGGAAGATGCGGATCCCGTCCGGCCGCACTCCCGAAAGGAAAGCCATCAGGACCGGAGCCACCAAAAGGATCGCGAAAAGAGCTCGGTTCAGCCCCTTCGCCATCGTCTCATAGCGTAGGCGCGCCGAATCCGGCACGCGGAAGAAAAGCTCGATCGTCACCAAGGCCGCGAGGGGATACACCGGCATCAGATAACGAGGCACGCCGCCGGGGAGGAGGCAGATCAGCACATAGCCGAAGGCGATCGATGCGAGACTCCCGGAAAGAACAGCGTCGGCGCGGTCCGCCGGATCGAGCCGGATCCGCTTTTTCCAAAGGAAGGCGAGGGCGAAGAAGAAAGGCACCACCCACGGCAGGAATCCTCCCGGGATCTTCAACGGATTCGTCAGCCAGCGATCCCATTCCATCTGCGAGACATCGCCGCGGACCGCGAGTTCCTCCGCCCAGTTGCCGACCGAGGCATCGCCCGCCCCGACCGCGCGGATGTTGAGAATCACCCAGGGCAGGAAAATCCCCGCCATCAGGAGCAGACCGAGGAAATGCGCCGGATGGAAGAGGGTCCGCATCTGCCGCGCCGACCGCAGCGTGCCAAGGAGGAAGGGAAACCAGAAGAGCAGATGCACCGGCCCTTTCACGAGACAGCCGAGTCCGAGAAAGAGGTAGGGCAGGGTCCAGATGAGCCAGGGAGAGCGTTCATCCGTCCAGAGCCGGATCCAGAGAAAACAGGCGATGCCAAAGAGTGCGGTGAAAAGCGCCTCGATTTCGATGAGGCGCCCTTTTGAGATCAGTGTCAGGGTCGTGAGCAGGGCGAGGGCAACGAGCAGGCTGCGTTCGTTGCCGATGGGTTTGCGCAGCAACAGCCACGCGGCGAGCGCGAGCGCCAGCATCGAAAACGCCGAGACGAGGCGCGCGCTGAATTCCGACTCCGCTCCCGTCAGGGCGAACATCCCCGCGACCGCCCAATTGATGAGCGGCGGTTTGTTCGCGTAGACCTCGCCCGCGATGCGCGGCACGATCCAGTCACCCGTTTCCAGCATGCCCTGGGCCGGGAGGATGCGACGGATCTCCTCGCCCCGAAGCTCGGGATCGCCGAGTGCCGGAAGGTAGATCGCCGCCCACGAGAGGCAGAGGAGCAGGAGCGCGATGCGGGGAGACATGCCCGATAGCTATCCGCCAATCAGGATCGGCTGTCAGCCGAAATTCTACGAGGTCGGAGGTCGGAGGTCGGAGGTCAGAGGTCGGCAATTCCCAATTTTCCACGACTCCATTACTCCATCACTCCACTACTCCATGACTCCCACCCCCTCACACGCCCCAGCCCTCGCGATAGGCCTCGCGAGCCCAGAATTTGTCCGCTGCGGATTGGTCGGG
>JALRFZ010000592.1 GCA_023253615.1 Verrucomicrobiales bacterium
TCCAACACCCTGCCCACGATGATCTCCTCGATCCCCCGCGCCCATCCGGTCGCGGCTTCGTAGCCGCCTTCTTCCTGGATGCGGGTGCTCGGGATGTAGCCTGAATAATCGTTGCTGTAGCCGGCGACCCAGACGGCGGCGGGACCGACGAGTTCTTTTTTCAAACGCAACGAATAATCGACGACGACCTCGCTGCCGAGGGTCACGAGGGTCAGCACGTTGCCGAAATGGATGACCTGCACGGGATACTGGTGCGGCGTGCGTTTCGTGTCTTCGTACGTGAGGGTGACTTCCTCGTAGGCGTGGCGAAGCGGTCCGGTCACGCCGATGGGATTCGCGGTCATGGCCATCTCGACGGCATTGGCGAGGGAGCGGCCGTGTTGCTGGGTGAGCTCGAGATCGCTTACTCCGGGGACGACGCCGCTGCGGCGCGGGTAGGGATTCTGATCGGCGCCACAACCGGTCACGAACATCGCGGTGAATCCGGGGCGGTGTTGCTGCAGGTACTCCTGCGCGTAGCCCGCGTAGTCGCCGCACCAGTGATAGGCGCCGAGGCAGGTGTTGTGGCAGGCGTAGCCGAAAAGGACGCCGCGTGCCTCGCCCTCGGGACTCTCGATGCGCAGGGCGGGCACGGATTGATCGACGGGACCGGCGGGATTGGGGGCCTTGTTCGCGTTGGGATGGTCGGCGGGCAGGGAATAATCCCGGCGACGGTTCATCGCGAAGCCGGCGCGGGCTTGGTTCCAGGTGAGACGCGCGGGCCTCAGATCCGCGAAGGCCGCGTCGATGACCTCGTGGATCTTTTCCTCGAGGCCTTGGGTGTATTCCCAAGCGTCGCGGATTTTCGGGTTCTTCAACTCCTCCTCCGTGGGCGGTTCGGGACGCCGCCTCAATTCGGGACCGCTGTGGGTATGGGAGGCGTTCATGAAGAGCCCCGCGGAGGGAACGCCGTGTTTCTCCTCGAGTCGCGCGGCGATGCGGCGGCGAAGCGCTTGCGGCACACCGATGAGATCGAGGGTGACGATCACCTGTTGTTTGCCGGCCTCGTCTTCGAGGACGAGCGCTTTGGCGAAGAGATCCTGCCACTTGCCTTCGGCGGGTTTGTCGCGTCCCGCGTACCCGGCCATCCAGATGAATTTCTCCGGAGTGACCACGACGGACGCGAGTCCCGCTTTCCACGTCGCGGGCACATGCGGGGCGACCGAGACGGGCTTGGCCTTATCCTGTGCCCGGACGAAGAACAGGCCTGCGAGCAGGGCGAGAGGAAGGATCAAGGTGAGGCGTTTCATGGGGAGACGGGCTGCGCCCGGTAAAAGGTGGCAAAGTAAAAAGTAAAAGGTGACCCATCACGCCATCCTGGATTCCAGGGCTTTCCAGACGTCGGGCAGATCCCAGGTGCGGAGGACGCCGAAGAGCATGTGGGAAAGAGGCCATTGGTAATGCTCCTCGGTGGCGATGGAATGCCAGCTCTCGAGACGCTGGTTGGCGGTGACGAGCTTGACCCGGTCGTCGAGGAGAGCGGCGAGGGCGGCGATGATCGTGGCTCGTCCTTTGGCGCCGAGGTGGATTTCCGTCCATCCGCGCGAGGCGAGCAGATCGATGACGCGGAGGGCATCGTGGGTTTTGCCGCCGAGATAGGGTTTCCCCAACATGTTCGCATAAGCGGCATAGAAATAGTCGGACCCGTAATAACTGTGTGGTTGATTGCCGGCGGTGACGGGCAGGGATTCGCCGACGCCGCGGACGTCGCAGGCGACGATCATGGTCCCGGGCGGCTGCGTCGCAGCGAGTTCGGACAAGGTGGGAT
>JALRFZ010000711.1 GCA_023253615.1 Verrucomicrobiales bacterium
GCACATCCAAACCCCTTCCTTCCCAGGCACCGGAATGAACTCCATCCCCAATGAATTCACATAGGGACGCTCCCGCGTCGCCGCCCGTAGTCGATCGGCAAGCGTTACGGGCTGAGGACGACCGATGGCATGGTGTCCGAACGCGTAACTACCGTAATAAAGGCTATACTTCGCCGGCGTCTGCACCACCTGCATCCGCGACTCCCGCACCAGCTTCTCCGAATCCCGGCGCACAGCGGCCCCGGCGCGGTTGAAGACCTCCTCGAGACTGCCGCCCTTCGCGATTTCCCCGGCAAGCCTTTGCGTGAAAAAGCTCGGTGGCAGCTCGCCCTCCACAAGATCGGCGGCGCGACCGCCTTTGCCAAAATGATCCCAGAGGAAGGGTGCGAATCCCTTCGTCCCGAGCGCCGGGGCGAGAGCGGGCCGGATCCTCAACAACTCGCGGTCGTTCTGCTGGGCGACCTGGTTGGCCGCGGCGGACATCCCCACAAAAACGCCGGGACGCTCCGTCACGCGGGCGAGTCCGCCGGCGCTTTTTCCACCGAACACACTCTTCGTCGAAGCGAGCGAGTCGTCGGCGACGTCCGGAAAGGGCTCGCGGCAGGCATCCACGAACACCATCTTCACATGCTCGTCGCCCGCTCCCGCGGGGCTCATCGTCCCGAGGGTGGCGATCATCCCATCGACCCCGAGCAGGTGATCCCTCGCGAAGCTGCGCTGGAGGGCCTCGATCTGGGCGCGCGCGTCGTCCTCGTTGGGAAAGATGCGCCGCAGCTCGCGGGTCCGCGTTTCAAAGAGCGTCATGTCCACGTCGATGCCGGCGAGGTAATTGAACCCTCCGACCTGCAGTCCATGGCCGCTCGCATACACCAGGACGACAGGATTCCCGGCATGGCGTTTCGCGAAGGCCTCCACCGCTTTCCCCATGCCCTCGCTGGTCTCGTTCGTGACGACGGTCACCTCGTATGAAGGATCGAGGGATTCCAGGACACGCTGCATCTCCGCCACATCCGCCTCCGGGGTCAGCAGCGGGGCGAGATGGCGGTATTTCCAGTTGCTCAGGAGCAAGGCCGCGGGGCGCGGAGTCTCCTGGGAAGGGCTGAGACCGACAACCAAAAGGCAGGCGAGAAAAATGACCAGTGTTCTCATGACGGATTCAATTATTCGAAGGATGCTTCTTCTCCCATTGAATCGCAGCTGGACCTGGATTCGTTGCAGGAGTTCCGAGGCCACTTCTCACTTTTCCCGAATCCGCTCCCTCGCCGCCTTCTCCAGCAAGGCGACTTCGGGAAGCTCCCGCCGCTCCGCAGGCAGGGTGGCGATCGCCATGAGGGCGGCTTCCGGACTCCTCCCCAGCATCTCCTGCAGCTGGAGTTGCAGCTCACCCGGGGTGGCGGACGCCAGATCGGGAAGCGGAGTCGCATCCGCCGCCACCGCAAAGGGCCGGGCGACCCCTGCGTGACGTCCGACGTCGGCAAGGCAGATGAGCACCTGATAACCGCCCTCCGGCAGACGGGTGGCGGCGGCATCGGCGTTTTTCATGGCGGTCAGAGGCAGGGGCGAGGTGACGTTCTCGGCCACATAAAGCGGTTTGCTGGTGAATTGGTCACCGCCCTCCGGCAGGATCCAAACGTCGTACTGCTGTCCGGGCTTGTCCTCGCTCTCCCAGACAAAGATCGGATCCACAAAGGGACTGGGTACCGCCGGATTCGGCGCGAGCAGAGCCACTTTTGCCGTGGGGGCGCCGGATCGCTGCGGGAGCCGGGGCAGCACGACAAGGGTGGCGGCGACCGCCGCTGCAAGGGCCAGCCAGACGGCAGGGCGGGAAGAACGGGCGCCGGGAGACGTCGTAGATGAAGAGACCGCAGGAAAGGAGGTGATCTTCGAGGCGGACTCGCGCTCCTGCCTCTCCGCCCAAGAGGTATCGGCAACTTCGCGGAGACGTTGCAGGATGTGATCTGGCATGGGAGGGATTTCCCAGTCATTAGCAGATGAGCCTTCAGAAACTCCTGCCGCCGGGACGACCACATCGTTCCAAAACTCCAAGTCGGCCTTCATTGACTTGTAAGATTCGGCAAGCAAAGGATCCGCTGCCAATGCTTGAGTGATTCGAGCTTGTTCAGCAGCGGTAAGTTCGTCTTCGAGCGATCTCTCCAAGAGCGATTCGAGCGGTTCGGGTGCAGGGATGTCGGAAAGGCTCATGGCTGGTTGAAGAAGTCCTCGATTTTACTTCCGGATTTATTGAAGGCCTCGCGAATTACTCTCCGCGCTCGGCAAAGATGAGATCTCGAAGTGCCGTCGCTCGCCAGTCGGAGCACGTCGGCAATCCTATCGTGTTGATACCCTTGAAGATGGAGCATAACGACACTTCTCATCGGTTCATCCAAGCGGTCGATTGCCTTGTGGAGTATGTCGTAATCCCGAAAGGGTGCCTGATCTGCAGGGAGCGTCACGTGCTCGTCGATCTGTTCGGTTGCAGGTTTGCGAGCGTCTTTTCTGAACCAGTCGATTCCCTTGTTGCGGAGAATGCCGAAATAGAAACTAACGGTGCATGGATCACGGCCGTCGGGTCGGGGAGCGGCGGAAACCTCTTCGAGCCACGCAATGATCGAATCTTGGGTGATCTCCTCAGCGTCCTCGTAAGTGCAAGGTTGACTATCCCTGATGAATTTCATCCCAATCCTACGGAGAATTTCGCAAGCTCTATCAACAGCCTCACGTCGAACTGTTTGACTCTCGGAAGTTATCTCGGCGAGGGTCGGTAGGGGCGGCCAATCGTCTGCTTTATTTCTGATCACCCCTACGATTTAATTCCCGTCGCAACTTCGGGCAAGTTCCGGATCGTGGATTTTTCCGGAAATGGGGTGCGTGAATGAGGAAATCCTCCCCCCCCATCATTCGACGGGAGGGAGGACCCCCGGGGGGTCAGGAGCGGCAGCGGGTGGCACTTCCCGAACCGATTCGGACGGGAGCAGGCTCGCTCAGGATGATCGAGGCGCCGTCGCTCGCGGCCGGCAGCGGAGTGGGCTGGGGAGCCGCGTCCGTCGAACCACCGGCTTTCGGGACGAAGGTGTCGAGACGATCGCGAAGGCTGCGGGTCGCCTCGGCCCTGTCACCCTCCAGGATGACCCGCCCTTTGGGCAGTCCCGATCCGGAGGGAGTCCGGGAAGCTTCGAGCTCCAGCTTCTTTTTCCGATCGTCGAGGGCATCGACCGTGCGATTGATGCCCTCGCGTCCGTTGCTGAGTTCGTTGCGGATGGCACCGGCGAGCGCTTCGGCTCCGGCGGCGGCCTCACGGGCCTCTAGCTCCGAGGCGAGTCCTTCGAGGTGGTCCTCGGCCGCCGCGTAATCCTCGCGGGCTTGCTCGAGGATCTCCTCGTGGGCGGCCAGGGCGCTGCGGAGGTTCTTCAGACGCTCCGCCTGCTGCTCGCGGAACTTGGCGGTGCGATCTGCGAAGTCGAGGAGAGCCTTGACGTCCTCCTCCACATCCGCGCTGCTGAACTCGCCGATACCGCTGCCCGATTCGAAGGCGGGGCGCAGGAGTTCGAGACGACGGCGGGTTTCGGTCAGTTGGGCGTCCAGTTCCTTCACCTTGTCTTCGGCGGCCTGGACATTTTCCCGCTGGTTCTCGAGACCCACCTCCGCATCGACGAGTTTGTCCTGCTGTTCAGTGAGCTGTTCCCGCCCCACCTTCACGAGGTGTTCGGTGGAGAGCGCTCCGAAGAGATGATCTCGCGCCGTCTGCACGGCGGCCTTGAGGTGGGAGGGAGTGTCCGTTCCGAAGATCAGGATCAGCATGAGGCTGGCGACTCCGAAGATGGATCCGTTTTTGATGGTCAGTTTCATGGTCTTTGTGGATTTAGGTTTTCGTAGAAGACGGGCGTCGCCTTTGGCGCGTGCCTTCAATTCACAAATCGGCAAGCGGTGGGAATTCGTTGCACTCTTTTTATTTTTTTTCAGGCTCCCATGGAGTTGATTGCCGGATGAATCCGAAACTCTTCCATGCGAAGGGAGCGGGACCGGCTTTTCCCCCGAAGTCGTCGTTGCAAAACTGGATCCTCTTCGCGGTCGCGCCCGCAATGCTTCTGGCAGGCCCGGGCTCCAGCCGATTTCGCGCGGAAGAGGGTCCGGGAACTCTGAGGGCCTGGTGTTTCGGAATCGACCGCTATGCCAACATGCCCGAACTCCGCAACGCGGTGAACGACGCGGAACTCGTTCACGGTATGCTCTCGCGGCATGGTTTTGCCTCGGAGGTGAAACCTGATGCCGGCGTCACCACGTTGAAAGCGAAGGTGGCTGCGCTCGGTGCGGCCGAGGTCAATGTCCGGGTGTTTGTTTTTTCCGGTCATGGGGTCGAGATCGGGGGAGAGAACTACCTCTTGCCGGGGGATTTCCCCGAGGAAGACACGCCCGGCCCCGCTTTGATGCAGGAGCACTCCCTTCCCCTGCGCGAAGTGTTCGAGGCGGTCCGCGATCTGGAGGGGATCAAGCTGATCATCCTCGACTGTTGTCGGGACAATCCGTTCGGCGGTTCCGGCGGAGGACTCGCTCCGGTAAAGACGAGCGAACTTCCCGACAAGACTTTGCTGATCTTTTCCGGCCCGCCGGGCATGGTGGTTTCCGACGGAAAAGGGGAACAACAGCCCGTTCACCGTCCGGTTCTGCGCTAAAGCCCCACCCGGTCTGGGGATGCTAGACCTCGCCGCGCTCACTCAGGAAGAACTCGGGGAGCAGCGCCCGTGGGGGGCCTTTAGGCGTCCCTCATTTCCTGACGACCGAACGCGAATTGATTGTCGCCCCCGGTCGATTTCGATCTCAGTGCCAACGGAAAACTCCTCGATGAAATCTCGAGGTAAAAATTACGGGAATCTCCGAAGAAGTCCTTCAAGCGCTGAACGGAAAGAAGGTGGAGATCCGGAGTGCGGCGATCTCCACGGGGATCGACGTCCATTGTCATCCCGTGGCTTACCTTGCCGACTCGCCCCAAAACATCCAGGTCTTGCCGGAAAGCGAATGACGCTTTATCCTTGCTAAAAGCTCCCCCCTTTCTGGCGGATGGATTCTCCGGACCGGACCTGAGGAATCAATACCAAAGGCTTGAGGACGCTTTGGATTTCGGAATGGATGGGGGAAATGTCCCCCGAGTCGTTAAAATTTGAGGTGGCGGTGGGTTAAGCCACGCGGAAGCGTGGCGGTGATCAAACCAAACCCAACCACCACCATGACCCACGAAAAACTGAAAGCCGCCTTTTTGCAAGGAGGAGAACGA
>JALRFZ010000788.1 GCA_023253615.1 Verrucomicrobiales bacterium
CGGTTCCATTTCCGCCGGGACCGCGTAACGTGCCTCCGGATGCCCGACTATGCCATCATCATCCCGGCCTACAATGAAGAGGCCTACCTTCCCGCCACGCTCGCCTCGGCGCGGGCGGCGATGAATCACGTCGCGGCCGAATATGGAAACGGCGAACTCATCGTCGTCGACAACAATTCGCGCGACCGCACCGCCGAGGTCGCGCGCGAGCACGGGGCCGACCGCGTCGTCTTCGAGCCGCACAACCAGATCGCCCGGGCCCGCAATGCCGGGGCCGAAAACACGGAGGCGGAGTGGCTCGTCTTTCTCGATGCCGACACCACCCTGCCCGGCGAGACGCTCGCCCAGGCCCTCGCCGCCCTCGCCACCGGCACCGTCGCGGCCGGAGGAGCGCGCGTCGCGATGGACCGCGAAGTCACGCCCATGGTCGCCTGGATCGTGCGGATGTGGGACCGCGTCTCCACCACCTTCGCCTACGCCGCGGGCAGTTTCTTTTTCACCCGTCGCGACGCCTTCGAAGCCGGTGGCGGATTCGACGAGACCGTCTACGCCGGCGAGGAGGTCTGGCTCGCCCGCCGCATCAAGGCCTGGGCGAAAAAGGAAGGGCTCGCTTTCCGCATCCTCCCTGAGTCCGTCACGACCTCGGCGCGGAAGGACGATTGGTTCTCGACGAAGGAATTCCTCACCCAGCTCGCGGTGATCTTTTTCATCCCCTGGGCGACCCGCAGCCGTCGCCTCTGCGCGATGTGGTACAAACGTCCCGAATCTCCGGCGGAGCCCTCGTGACGGATCCTGACACAACCCTCTCTGGTCTCCGGGTGAACCCTCTTGCCTCCGCTCCGCGACTCCACCTCGCCCCGATGCAGGACGTCTCCGTCCTCGCCCTGTGGCGTTGTCTCGAGCGGCGTGGCGCACCCGATGTCTACGTCACCGAGTTCTTCCGCGCCCACCGCGAGTCGCGTCCCGAGCGCGGGATCGTGCGATCCATCGTCGATTTCGAGACGAAGCGTCCCGTCATCGCCCAGATGATCGGCAACGAACCGGCCGATCTCGTCCGCACCGCGCGTTACCTCGAGGATCACACGCCTTGCGCAGGGATCGACGTGAATCTCGGTTGTCCCTCGCCCACGGTCTGCGGCAAGACCGCCGGAGGCGCCCTGCTGCGCCAGCCCGACCTCATCCGCCGCATCGCCGAAGCCCTGCGTCCCGCCGTGCGCGGCAGCCTGACGCTGAAAACGCGGATCGGATTCGAATCGCCCGATGAATTCGAGGCCCTTCTCGCCCTTTTTGAAACGCTGCCTCTCGACGGTCTCGCCATCCACGGCCGCACCGTGCGCGAACGTTATCAATCCGACGTCCATGCCGACGCGATCGCCGCGGCGGTGGCCCGGCTTCCTTATCCCGTCGTCGCGAACGGCTCGATCGTCTCGGCGCGGACCGCCCTCGCGATGCACGCGCGCACGGGTGCCGCTGGCCTGATGCTGGGTCGCGGCGCGATCCGCGATCCGTGGGTCTTTGCCGACATCCGCGCCGCCTTCGCCGGGGAAAGGCGGGCACGTCCGACCCTGCGCGATCTGCGCGATTACCTGACCGAGTTGACCGAGGAAGTGAGCCGCGAAGGAACATTCCCGCGCGAGCTCGACCACGTGAACCGCCTGAAGAAGTTCGCCAACTACATCGTCTCGGGACTCGCCGGCGGACAACTGCGCGAGGAACTCCGCCGCGCCACGACCCTGACACAATTCCAACAATCCTGCCAAACCCACCTCGACCGGGATGATCCTTTCCCTCCGGAGCCCGAAGAGGACGGGACCTTGTTCTGTGGGTTCGGGGAGTTGGTGGCCGGTTCCTGAATGTGGTTTCGACTTCAGTCGACCCCCCTTGCCAGCGATCCTGCGACTGAAGTCGCAGCCACCTTGGCGAACCGACCGGATCGTCACTCCCACTCCTTCACCCAGAACGTCAGCCCCTTGAAGCTCGGCTCCGTTTCGCCGATCTCCTTCCATTCGAATTCGCAGCGCAGATCCGGGCGTTTCGCATACCCCATGCGGGACCAGAAGGCATCGAGGGGCACGTAACCCTCCGGGCGCGAGGGATGATCGACCGGCCGATCGACCGCGCAGAAGGCGGTGTAGCGGAAAGGACCGGTGCGACGGGCGTGCTCCTCGCGGCGGCGGAAGAATTCGTGACCGGCCCGCTGGCCGCGGCATTCGGGGAGAATGATGGATTCGCCGAAGTAGAAGACCTCGTTCAATTCAAAGCCGGCGGTGAGGAAAGGCGCCTGGAACTCGGGGGCCTCGTCCGCCATCGGCAGACAGGTCGTCGCCCCGACGAGGCGGCCTTCGTTCCGCAGGAGGACGACGAGACTGCGCGGCGAATGGACGTAGGTCTCGAGGTAATGTTCCTCGTAGTCGAGATCGCCGTCGTAGAGGTAGGGGAATTCGCGGAAGACGGCGATGCGCAGACCGCCGAGCTCCCGGAGGTAAGGGCGGACGGCTTCGCCGCTTAGTTCTTCGTAGGTGAAGGAGGACATCACTTCGATCGGTCGCACACATCTTCACGGAAAACGAGTCCCGCGACCCCCTATTCCCACCATTTCCTCAACCCGACTCCTCGCACAATTTTTGTCCCGGCCAGGACAAAAATTGTAACGGGCGGGGGTCAAAGAGGGAGCGCTTTGGAGGTGGCAAGGGCACGGTGGAGAGCGATCACGCCCGCGCCTCGACCTCGCGCATGTAGCGGATGCTCTCCTCGCAGATGGTCTCGATGCCGGGCTCGTAGCGGAAGACTTCGACGGAGACCCAGCCTTGGTAATCGACGTCCTTCAAGGCCTGGAAAATCGGGTCGAAGACGACTTCGCCCATGCCGGGGCCGAGGAGGTTCGGATCGTTCGCATGGAAGTGGGCGAGCCACGCGGCGCTGTCGCGGATGATGTCGGGGACGGGCTTTTCCTCGCTCGACATCGCCTTCACATCGAGGTGGAGACGGCAGTTGGGAGAGTTGACCTTCTCCGCGAGCTCGATGCCGAGGGCGGCGGTGTTGAGGAAATCGCCTTCGGTCGGTGCGAGCGGCTCGAGCGCGAGGGTGACGCCGCGATCCTCGAGCACGGGCATGGCGCGGCGGATCGTGTCGGCGGCGAAGTCCATCGCCTGTTCGTGTGTGACGCCGGGGAGGAGATTGCGCTGCAGCGGCGATCCGAGGACCATGATGGTGCCATCGAGATCGGCGCAGAGGTTCGCGAGGTCGGCGAGGCGCTGTCCGGTGAGGGCGCGCACGGCTTCATCCGGGGTGGTGAGGTAGAAGCCGGTCGTCTTGGCGAGGAGCCAGTGGAGGCCGACGCACTCGAGTCCGGCGTCCTTGATCTGGTTTTTCAGGACGTCGCGCGAAGCGGCGGAAAAGTCCGGAGCCGGGGCATCGAGGGTGAAGGGCGCGATCTCGATGCCGGTGTAGCCGAGGGAGCGGGCGTAAGCGAAGGCCTTTTCAAAAGGCCAGTCCTGGAAGGTCTCGTTGCAGATGGCGTACTTCATGGTGCGGCGAGCTTCGTGGATGGGCGGGGTTTTGTCGATCCCGCGAGGACGTGATTTTCACGCTCTTGCGGAAGTCCGGATGCGGGGGCGGGAGGTGGTGACGGAGGGAAGGCTTCCGCGATGCCGTGCTTTCAAGGGGCGGGGGGATTCCGATACGATGTTTTCACCATGGCTCCCGTGCATCGTTCCGTTCCGCTGGTGGCGTTCTTGTCCGCGTTCGTGCTCTCGTTCCCCCTCGCGGGATCGGGCGAGGAGCTGACCGTTCTGGCTCCGGGGCAGGATGGGGTCACGTCCGATGTTTATCTGGAAGACTGGCTCGCCGCGGAGGTGGAGCGATGCATCGAGCGCCGCAGCGAGGCTTTTGAAACGATGATCAAGAGCGCGAAGGCCTGTCGGGCATGGCAGGAAGATCGGCGCGCCTTTTTTCTCGAACGCATCGGCGGACTGCCGGAACGCACACCGTTGAAGGCGGAGATCACCGGCACGCTCGAGGGCGAGGGATACCGCATCGAAAAGATCCTGCTCGAAACGCGTCCGGGTTTCCACCTCACGGCGAATCTCTACCTCCCCGCGACGCCGGGTCCGTGGCCGGCGGTGCTGGTGCCCTGTGGTCACAGCCACAACGGCAAGGCGGCGGGCCAATACCAGCTCGCGAGCCGGCTCCTCGCGCGGCACGGGCTGGCCGCGATCTGCTACGATCCGATCGGGCAGGGGGAGCGCTACCAGATCCTCGACCCGGAGACGAAGCGCACCCATTTCGACGACGCGCCGCACGTGGAGACGGTGCATCCGCACGTGAAGCTGATGTGTACGACCGAGCACACCATGGTCGGATTGAGCAGCGCCCTGCTCGGCGAAAATGTCGCGCAGTACCGCATCTGGGACGGGATGCGCGTGATCGACTATCTCCAGAGCCGTCCGGACATTCTCCCCGACAAGATCGGCTGCACCGGGAATTCCGGAGGAGGCACCGAGACCGCCTACCTCATGGCTCTCGATGATCGCATCGTCGCGGCGGCGCCGGGTTGTTACCTCACCACCTTCCGCAGCCTGCTCTCGCTGAAAGGACCGCAGGACGGCGAGCAGAACATCTTCGGGCAGCTCGCTTTCGGGATGGATCAGGCCGACTATTGCATCATGCGCCTGCCGAAACCGACCTTGATCGCCGCAGGCACGCGCGATGTCACCTTCGACTTCGCGGGCACCTGGGATCTCTTCCGCGACGCGAAACGCTTCGCCTCCCGCATCGGTCATCCTGATTCGATCGACCTCGCCGCGCCGGATGCGCCGCACGGATTCACCCTGCAGCTCCGCGAGGCGGTGACGCGGTTCATGCTGCGGCACCTCGCGGGGAAAGAGGTCGAGGTGCGCGAGATCCCGGAACTGCCCGATGCCTTCAGCGACGAGGAACTCCGTGCCCTCACCACGCCCGATTGGACCGACGCGGACCTACAGGTGACGACGGAAGGCCAGGTGCTGCTGAGGCCCGGGGAACGCAGCGTTTTCGAAATCAATGCGGCGTCGGCGGCGCGTCTGAAGACGGATCGGGCGCGGATCTGGGACACGCTCGATGCGGAGGGAAGACGGAAATTGGTCCGCCGGACGATCGGTGACGAGCGTGGCCCTGACAAAGCCACCTTGGAGACCGTGGGTGAACTCAAGCGAGGCGACCTGACGATCCGGAAGGTGGTGCTCCATTCGGCCATTCCGCTCCCTGGATTGTCCTTCATTCCCGCGAAGCCCGATGGACGTGTCGTGGTTTACCTTCATGGAGGATCGATGAAGGCCGATGCCGGCCCCGGCGGTGCCATCGAGCAACTCGCCCGCTCCGGGGCCGTGGTACACGCGGTGGAATTGCGCGGCATCGGCGAGACCGAAACCGGCAATCGGCGCAAGGCCTTCGGCGCGGGGCGTTTCGGTCGTGACAATCTCGAGATTCTCACCGCCTATCTGATCGGAAAAAGCTACACGGGCATGCGCACGGCGGATGTGGAGGCGTGGATCGGGGCGCTCGGAGGGGGCCCGATCGAACTCATCGCCGTGGGCGAGGCATCCCTGCCCGCATTGCACGCCGCCGCCTTGAATCCGGACCGGTTTTCCCAAGTCACCCTGCGGGGCATGATCCGTTCGTGGGAGTCTCTCGCCGCCGCTCCGGAGACGCACGACCAGATGGTGAATCTCGTTCACGGCGTCCTGCGGCATTACGATCTGCCGGATCTGATCGGGCTGGTGGGAATGGAAAAGGTGATCCTCGGGGGAAGTGCCGATCCCATGGGCAATCCTCTGCCGTGAGGCCCGCATCATCCACGCGGGAATACCGATCGCCGGAGCACAAAAAAACTCCGCGCCCGGTGAGGACGCGGAGTTGGGAAAAAGGGACTCTTTGGAGGGTCCGATTACTGGTTGGCGGGAGCCGGAGCCGGAGCCGGAGCGGGGGCCGGGGCCGGAGCAGCCGGAGCGGTGGCCGCTTCGACGGCCTTGGCGGCCTCGTTCACGGTCTCTTTGACCGCTTCGGTCGCTTCGGCGGCTTTCTCGGTCACGGCTTCAGTCGCCTTCTCGGCTTCCTTGGCGGCTTCCTCGACCTTCTCGGTCACGGCTTCGGTGGCCTTGGCGGCTTCTTCCTTCGCGGCTTCGACGGCCTTGTTGGCGTCTTCGGAGACACCTTCCATGGTCTTCTCGCAGCTGGTGAGGGCGAGGGCGGCACCGACGAGAGCGACGGCGGACAGTTTTTCGATGACTTGGGTCAGTTTCATATGGATTCAGTAGTTGGTTTGGCCTGGGAAGGCTTGTGTTTTTCTACACCGGTTTTCAGGCGAATTCAACGAATTGCCCGGGTTTTTGACCCCTTGGACCCGTTTGGCGTTGAAAAGATTCCGTTACCGTTCCCCGGAGGGCTGTGCTAGCTTCCCGCCCTAAATCTCCGAAACGGTCCCTAGCATGAGTCAAAGTTTGTTCGAAAAAGTCTGGAACGCGCACGCGGTGAGGCAGCTCGCCAATGGTCAAACGCAGCTGCTCATCGGCACGCATCTCATCCACGAGGTGACGAGCCCGCAGGCCTTCGGCATGCTCCGGGATCTCGGTCTGAAGGTGAAATACCCGCACCGGACGTTCGCCACGGTCGATCACATCGTGCCGACGAAGAACCAGGTGGAGCCCTTCGAGGATGTCCTCGCCCAAGAGATGATCCAGGCGTTGCGGAAGAACTGCGTTGAATTCGGCGTGAAATTCTTCGACATCGGCAGCGGCGGCCAGGGCATCGTCCACGTCGTCGGGCCGGAGCAGGGCATCACCCAGCCGGGCACCACGATCGCCTGTGGTGACTCGCACACCGCCACCCACGGGGCTTTCGGCGCGATCGCCTTCGGCATCGGCACCACTCAGATCCGCGACGTGCTGGCCACCCAGACGATGGCGCTCAGCAAACTCAAGGTCCGCCGCATCAATGTCGACGGCAGCCTCCGTCCGGGCGTCTACGCGAAGGATGTGATCCTGCACATCATCAAGCTCCTCGGGGCCAAGGGCGGGATCGGCTATGCCTACGAATACGGCGGCAGTGTCTTTGACAACTTCTCCGTCGAAGAACGGATGACGGTCTGCAACATGTCGATCGAGGGCGGCGCGCGCTGCGGTTACGTGAATCCCGATGAAAAGACCTTCGCCTACCTCAAGGATCGTCCCTATTCGCCGAAGGGCGCGGAGTGGGATGCCGCCGTCGCCTCGTGGAAAGCGGTGGCGTCGGATCCCGGCTGCCACTACGACGATGTCGTGAACATCCGGGCGGAAGACATCGCTCCCTCCGTGACGTGGGGGATCTCGCCGGATCACGGCATCTTTGTGACCGAGACGATTCCTTCGCCCGCCGATGCCGCCGACGAGGAATCGCGCAAGAGCATCGAGGAGGCCCTCGAATACATGAAGCTCGAGGGTGGAGCTCCCATCGCCGGCACGCCGGTGGATGTCTGTTTCATCGGCAGCTGCACGAACGGACGCCTCTCCGACTTCCGCGAAGCGGCGAAATACCTCAAGGGGCACAAGGTGGCGAGCGGGGTCACCGCCATCGCCGTCCCCGGCTCCGAGATCGTGGATCATCTCTGTCGTCAGGAGGGGATCGACAAGATTTTCTCCGAAGCGGGCTTCGAATGGCGCGGCGCGGGCTGCTCCATGTGTCTCGCGATGAATCCCGACAAACTCGTGGGCGACCAGCTCTGTGCGAGCTCGAGCAACCGCAATTTCAAGGGCCGCCAGGGCAGTCCGGTCGGACGCACCGTGCTGATGTCGCCCGTGATGGTCGCTGCCGCGGCCGTGACCGGAGTGATCAGCGATGCCCGCGAGGTCTTCCACCTGGAAGAAGTCGCGGCGGCGTGAGAGAAAAAATGCCAGAGAACTGCGGCAATGAAGGACGAGCGACCGTTGCTGCCTTCCGGCCCTGGCGGGGTTGACCCGCCTTCACTCCGCAGCCTCTGACGGGGGAGAATACACCTCTCCCGGGAAATTGCGAGCTACGAAACACTTCGCCTCCATTACGCGTAAATCCTTTTCATGAGCACGGCCACCCTTTCCCAGACCCTCCCCGACGCCAGCGGCCACTTCGGCACCTTTGGCGGGCGCTTCGTGCCCGAGACGCTCGTGGCGGCGCTCGACACGCTCACGGCCGAGTATTTCAAGGCGAAGGAAGACCCGGACTTCCAGGACGAGCTTTCCCGTCTCCTCGCCGAATTCTGCGGTCGCGAGACTCCTCTTTATTTCGCGGAGCGCTTGACGGAAAAACTCGGCGGAGCCCGCATCTATCTGAAGCGCGAGGACCTGCTCCACACCGGAGCGCACAAGATCAACAACGCCCTCGGCCAGATCCTTCTCGCAAAACGCCTCGGCAAGAAGCGCATCATCGC
>JALRFZ010000798.1 GCA_023253615.1 Verrucomicrobiales bacterium
TGATCATGTGGTATCCCATCGGCTGGTCGATATAACCTTCATCATCGGTTTCGTAAAGCCAAGCTATGTAAGTATAGTTCCACATCAGGCCCGCCACCTCGGCTTCGATCCCATAGAAACGAAGGCTCTCCAGGGTGCGGCGGCAGATGCGCGTGACCTGCGGGCTGTGCGTCACCACGAGCATGGCGATCCCGTGCCGCTCGCTGAGCGACGCGAGCAGATCGAGGATCGCCTCACCGGTCGCCGAATCGAGGTTGCCAGTCGGCTCGTCGGCGAGGATGAGACGTGGCTCGATCGCGAGGGCACGGGCAATCGCGACCCGCTGCATCTCGCCTCCGCTCAGCTCGTGCGGCATGGCCATGGCCCGGTGGGAGAGACCGACCTCCCCGATCAGCCCATCGACCCGGGCATCGCGCTCCTTCACCGGAAGACCCTGCAATTGAAGGGGAAACTCCACGTTTTCACGCGCCGTGAGAGTCGGCAGGAGGTGGAAGAATTGAAAAACGGTGCTCACCGTTTCACGTCTCACGCGGCAGAGTCCGTCCTCATCGAGACCGCCGAGAGCGACGCCTCCGATCTCGATCGCCCCCGTGTCCGGACGGTCGATCCCGCCGATGCAGTTGAGCAAGGTGCTCTTCCCCGATCCCGACGGGCCCATCAGGGCGACCCGCTCCCCGGGCTCGAGCGACAGCGAGACGCCGCGGAGGACCTCCGTTGATCCGTAGGATTTTGTCACCCGAGAGACTTGCAGCGCCTTCATTTTTCTCCAACTGTGGAGGGAATACGCCCCTCGTCGCCTGAAAAGGCCGCAGACCCGGCCGTTTTGTTCCGGTTTCCCTTCCTTTCCATGCCCCGCTTCCCCATCAAGATGCCCCAACTCGGCGAGTCCATCGCCGAGGCGACGATCCGTGAAATCCTCATCGCGCCCGGCGACGAGGTGAAGGCCGACCAGAACATCTTCGAGGTCGAGACCGACAAGGCGATGATGGAGGTCACCACCCCCTGCGGTGGCATCATCTCCGAGATCACCGCCCTCGTCGGCACCAGCTATCCGGTCGGATCGCAGATCGCGATGATCGAGGCGACCGAGGAAGACGCCCTCAAGGCCGGCCTCATCCGTCCCGCCGAGACCGCCGCGGCCAGCACGCCGGCTTCCGCCGGAACGAAGAGCGAGGAAAACCTGCATTTTGCCATCGCCGAAAAAGACCTCATCGATCACAGCATCCCCTCGCCGGTGAAACCCACCGTGGAAGGCGGACTACCCGTGCCGGTGCGCTCCAGCGTCTACCTCAGCCCGCGCCTCCGTCACCGCATGGAGGAACTCGGGCTGAACTCCGCCGACCTCGCGGGTCTGCCCGGCAGCGGTGCCGGGGGACGCGTCACGGTCGAGGATTTCGAGAAATTCATCCAGGCCCTCGACCAGAGCCGCATGACCGATGCCTCGCCCATGCGCATCGCCGTGGCCGACTCGATGCGGCGCAGCTGGACCCGCCCCCTTGCGAGCGTGACCGTGCCCGTCGTGATGGATGCGGTGCTCGCGCACCGGAAAAGGGTCGAGGCCAAGCCAGGTGTCAGTCTTTACGCGATGCGCGCCCTCGCCATCGCTCTCTCGGAGAACACCGCCGTGGCGGGACGCCTCATCGGAACGAAGATCGTCCACCCGAACGCGATCGACATCGGCTTCGCCGTCGAGGCCGACGACGGCGTGCTCGTGCCGGTGATCCGCAACGTCGATCAAAAGACCCTCGCCGAACTGCAGCCTCCCTACGACGACCTCGTCCGTCTCGCCCGCGAGCGCCGCCTCCCTCGCGAGGCCATGGGTGCCGGGATCGCCACGATCACGAATGTGGGTCCCTTCGGCATCACCGCCGCCAGCCCGATTCCCCTGCCCGAACAAAATCTCGTCCTCGGGCTCATGGCTGGACGCAAAGTACCGGTGTGGGACGACGCCAAGGGGGAATTCGTCCCGCGGATGGAGTCTCAATTCGTCCTCAGCTTCGACCACCGCATCCTCGACGGCGGAGCCGCCGGCCGCTTGCTGCAGCGCATCGGCGCACTGCTGCAGGAGCCCGGGAAGCTCTGAAAAGGCAGCCGTTCAGGAGCCGGAGCGCCCCGCCGTGCCCGCCGGATCAACGCCCTCCGGGCCCGGGAGGCTCCAGCTCTCCCATGACGAACTTTTTCCAGAGATTGCCGATCGTCTCGTTCGGGAGATAGGTTTCTTCCTCGCCCAAGGCGACGGTCGCATCGCCGATCTTCGAGGTCTCTCCCGTCTCGACATTTCCACGGAGCCCCGCGGCACGATCGACCTCGACCAGCGCGGTGGTCCCCTCACCCGCATCCTTCGCCGGCAGGCGCATCTTGATCATCTCCATCAGATACTGCCGGCCGAAATACTCCATCACCGGATTGAGATCGCTCGTACCACGGAATTCCCGGCCGTTCGTCCAGTTCGGCTTCAAGGGCGCGGCTTTTGCGAGGACGGTCTCGGCGTGATTCTCCGAGCCCCACAATTCGTGATTCCGGCAATACTCGCCCCAGATGAAGAGGATCGGCACCTTCGCCGTCTCGGGACGGGGGGCGGAGTCGTAAAAAGCCCCCTTCGAAATGACGGCCGCGAGAATTTTCCCGGGCTTGTAGTTGAGATAACTGTAGCCGAACGCCGCCCCGGTGCGCTCGGAGGCGAAAATGGTGATGGGCAGCTCCAGCAACTCCGGCTGCTTCAGCTTGGTCGCGAAGTTGCCGAGGGCCGACTCGAGCGCCCTGCCGCTGCCCTTGTCCGCGTAGATGAACTCGTCGATTTTGGAGGGATCCCTACCCTGATCCCCCGAATGCGAATCATAGGACAACAGGGCGAAATCATGTTTCGTTTGAAACTCGGCCCAAGGGCCCTTGGCCCGATCCTGGGCCCCGTAGAGGTATCGGAAGGAATTCCCGAAATCATCGAGAGAGATCAGCAGGATTCCCCTCGGCTTGGAGACGGGCATCTGCAGCATGAAGTCGATTTTCCCCACCTTCGTGTCGAGCCATCCGGGAAACCGGGCCGTCTCCGGAGCCGCCGCAGGAGGCGTCGAACCGTCGGACGCCGGTGGCGCGGCGGGATCTCCGGTCATCCCCTCGCCCAGATCCAGATCGATCGTCTCGCCGGCGATGGCCCGTTCGTAGGCGGCGAAGATCAGTTTTTGATCCCGCTCCAGCGCCGCGAGATCGAGCTTGTCCCAGGTGACTCCGATGACGGGACCATCGGCGACGAGCTGGGCCGTGAGCCCCTTCGGAGTCGCTTGTTTGATGAGGTGAAACGCGACCGCTTTTCCGTTGGCGCCCGTCAAGGTGATGGCGGATGCGGGCAGGGCGGAAGCCCCGTAGCAGAGCAAGGCACCGGCGAAGAGTGAAAAAAGAGGCGTCAATCGCAGTTGGAGTTTCTTCATGGAACAAACGTCTTCCGGGGATTCCCGATGAAGACCTTTTTTGCCGGAAATATTGAGGCTTGGCAAGAGCAAAGACTTGGGAGGACGGAACGACCGGATGAGCAAGGGCGGTCGTACGATCGACCATTTTTCAAACGGAAAAAAATCCCCTTGCCTTCCGATCCGGAAATCTGCTACACCGCCCTCGTCCGGATCCGCCATGAAGCTCGCCCCCCCCCGCGATTTTGGTTTCTCCCCACCGTGGCCGCGGCGGCCTTGTTTCTTGGACTGAGCGTCTTCCACGCCGAGGAGGATCCGAATGCCCCCT
>JALRFZ010000043.1 GCA_023253615.1 Verrucomicrobiales bacterium
CGGCGAGGCCTCCGATCGTGCCGCTGCTTCCGCCGCCGCGAAAATCACCCTGACAAACACCTCCGCGCGAACCGAAAAGCTGACCGTGCTCCGCATCCACGAGCTCGCCGGCCCGCCTGCCGACGAGGCGCAACGTGCCGCCGTGATCAGCCAGCTCGGGAGTTTGCGCCAGGATCCGACGCGCGAGGTACAGCGCGATCTCGCCCGCGCCCTCATCCGGCTCGGCGCGCCGCAGGCGGTCGACTATGCGATGGAGCGGCTCGCCTCATCGACGCAACAGCTTGACCGGCTCCATTACCTCGAAGCCCTTTCCGGGGCCGATCGCGGTTGGACCGCGGGACAGCGCGAGATCTTCTTCGCCACGCTCGCCCACGCGCGGCGGTTCTCCTACGGCGACCGCTTCATGCAGCCCTTCTTTCAGACGCTGGAAGAAAACGCCCTCGCCGCCGTGCCCGAAGAGGCGGAGAGAAAGCGCTTTGCCGATCTTCTTCACGCCACCCCGGCCGCCGAAGAGCCGCACCTGGCGCCGCGGGCTCTCGTCAAACACTGGACCCTCGACGAACTCGCCCCTCCGCCCGGAGGCGAACGCGTCCCCGACCTGTCCCGCGGACGCGAACTTTACCACGCCGCCCTCTGTGCGAAATGCCATGTCGCCGGCACCACCGGTCTGCCCGTGGGGCCCGATCTGACGATGGTGGCGAATCGCTTTTCGCGTCGCGATCTCCTGGAATCCATCCTCGATCCCTCCGCCGTCGTCGCCGAGGTGCATCGCAATGTCGTGGTCACGAAGAAGGATGGCTCCACCGTGATGGGGCGCATCGTGCAGAATGATTTCCGCGAATCGAAGCTGATCCTCGCCACCAATCCCTTCGTCCCCACCGAGCTCGCCACGATTGCGAAAGCCGAGATCGACACCTGGGAAGAGTCGCCCGTTTCGCCGATGCCGCTGGCTTTGCTCGATACCTTGACCCGCGAGGAGATCGAGGACCTCTTGGCGTTTCTTTTCGCAGGAGGAAAGATCGATTGAAAATGGCGCGTATCGACCGGCTCTGATCATGACTTCCCGCTCCCTTCACCGCCGCCATTTCCTCCGCTCCGCCGGGCTCGCCGCGCTCGGGCTGGCGGGGTGTTCGCCGCCGGCGGGGACCTTGGTGACGAAACGCCGTTTCGCACCGGTGAACATCGAGGAAGACCGCATCATCCGCACCGTGGTGGGATTGCGGCCCTTTCGTCCCGAAGGATTCGTGGTACGCGAGGAGCGGGTCGGATCGAAACGCGTCATCCATCACTACGGCCACGGCGGCTGTGGCGTGACGCTTTCCTGGGGCACGGCACAACTGGCTCTCGAGGAAGTGCTCCGTGAAGAAACGTCCTCCTGCGCCGTGATCGGTTGTGGCGCGGTGGGCCTCGCGACGGCGCGGCTGCTGCAGAAGGCGGGCAAGAGCGTGACGATCTACACGAAGGATCTCCCTCCGCAGACCACGTCGAACATCGCCGGAGCGAAATGGCAGCCTTTCACCCTCGCCGATCGCGATCGCCGCACGCCGGAGTTCGAGGTCCGCTTCGAGAGAGCCGCGCGTTTCGCCCACCGCTACTTCCAGGATCTCGTCGGCTCGCATTACGGTGTCAGTTGGGTCGAGTCCTACGGATGCTCTGACAAACCCAGCGAAGGATACCTCCAGGATCCCCTCGCCGACCTGTATCCCGATCGCGAAGATCTCGCGCCCGGCACGCATCCCTTTCCCTACGATCACGTGCAGCGCTACACGACACTCTTCATCGAGACACCCGTTTATCTCGAGGCGGTGCTGCGGGATTTCATGATCATGGGAGGAAAGCTCGTCGTGCGTGGTTTCACGATGATGGGCGAGGTGGAATCCCTGCCCGAGCCCGTCGTCGTCAATTGCACCGGACTCGGCGCGCGCGAGCTCGTCGGCGACACGGAGCTGACGCCCATCAAGGGCCAGCTCAGCGTGCTCCTGCCGCAGCCCGAAGTCGATTACCTGACCACCGCGGGCATGCTCTACATGTTCCCGCGCCGCGATGGCATCCTCCTCGGCGGCACCACCGAGCGCGGCGAGTGGGACCTCGGCGTCAACGAGGACGCCAAGGCGAAAATGATCGCGGGACATCGTGCCTTTTTCGCCGGCGAAAAGCCCGTCTGAGGACGATCACGCTCCCTATTCCTTGCGTTTCGGCGGGCGCGGGGCAAAGTCCCGCCATGCCGGATCCGGAAACCTCCTCCCACGACCCGAACGACCCGAATGGCCCCATGCCCGACCGCGGTTCGCCCGTGCCGGGCTGCCTCATTCTCGCCGCCATCGTCACGATCTTCGGCGGGCTCATCGTGCTGTATGTCGTCGTCGGCACCTATCAATATCGCAAAATCGGCACCTTCGCCCAGGACACACCCGCCGAGCTCGCGATCGCGGCTCCGTCTCCCGCACAGGTCGAGGCGGCCATGGGCAAACTGAAGGCGATCGAGACCGCGGTCGCCAACAAGCAGGCCGAGCGCATCCTGTTCTCCGCGGAGGATCTCAACGTGCTCATCGCCACTCTGCCGGTGGCAGAGGGCTTCCGCGGAAACACCCGTGTCGAGAGCATTGGAGCCGCCGGTATCGTCACGGCGATGGCCCAGCCGATGCGCAAAGGCCCCTTCCAAAAGGGCTTCCGTTATCTGAATGCCAATTTTCTCCTGCAGCCCGAATTGCGCGCCCGCACCATCGCCTTCAAGGTGATCGGGATCGATCCGGTGATCGGCGAAGTGCCGGAGCCTTTCGTCGACAGTTACGCTTCGCTCGATCTCTTCAAGCTCGATCCCGGGAATCCGGCGATGAAGGCCCACGTCACCTCCCTCGCGTCGGTCTACACCGAAGAGGGTCAACTCGTCGTCGAGACAGGGTTGGGTCCGCGTGAGCGGGAGTGAGGGGCGGGTGACCGGATTGACGGGGGCAGGACGTTGGAAGCACCGTCCAAGGATCCACCGTCGCAGCTCCCATCCCGGGGCACCATTCGCGCGCCTCGCTCTGACTTGCGTTCCCCACCGGCCCACCTTACCGTCACGGGGTCCGGCGTAACGCGCGGATCTGAAACCCAACCTCATCCCATCCCATCTCATCCACATGGCTATTCCCGTAGGCTCCCACGCTCCTGATTTCGAACTCACCACCCTCGGCGCGAACGGCCCCGAGCTCGTCCGCCTCATGGACCAACTCGGATCCGGCAATATCCTCCTGCTCTTTGTCCCGATGGCCTTCACCGGCGTCTGCACGAAGGAATTCTGCTCGGTGACGAGCGAGCTCGCCGAATACGAAACTCTCAACGCCAAGGTCTTCGGGATCAGCGGCGACAATCCCTTCGCCCAGCAGAACTGGAAGGAGAAGGAAGGCATCTCCATCACTCTCCTGAGCGACTACGAGCACAAGATCGCGGCGGCCTATGATGTCGCCTACTCGAGCTTCCTCCCCGAGAAGAACCTGAAGATGGGCGGCGTGCCGAAGCGCTCGGCCTTCATCATCGACAAGGCCGGCATCGTCCAATACGCCGAGAGCAGCGACAATCCGGGCGACCTCCCCGATTTCGATGCGATCAAGGCGAAGCTGAAAGAGCTCGCCTGATCCCCGGCGCAACCTTTTGCAAAAACGAAAAAGCCCGGAGTGATCCGGGCTTTTTTTGTGGGCGGGTCAGGAGACCGTCCGGTGGGATGGGACCACCGGACGGGAGAACCCGGTGAAGAAAGGGGCG
Organism: Verrucomicrobiales bacterium; assembly: GCA_023253615.1. Classification (GTDB taxonomy): domain Bacteria; phylum Verrucomicrobiota; class Verrucomicrobiia; order Verrucomicrobiales; family DEV007; genus Arctic95D-9. The sequence continues at coordinate 3,745 of JALRFZ010000043.1, forward strand.
ATCAGGGTTTCCGGACGATCGTGACCTTGCGCGAAGAGGAGACACCGAAGGCCGAGGTCGCCTCGACGTCGACCTTGAGACGGCTCTTGGAGGAGGGGAAGGGGACCTTCCCGCTCCACTTGGTCGTGCCTTTGGCGGCCTTGCCGTCGATGGTGACCCGGGCAGTGTTGGCC
>JALRFZ010000122.1 GCA_023253615.1 Verrucomicrobiales bacterium
GAGGGCGATGCGGGCGAGGCGCTTTGCCACGTTCTGCTTGTCGCGGGGATGGATGTCACGCCCTTCGCCGAGATCGTGGATCACCGCCTGTCCCGTGTTCCGCAGCGCTAGCGTCTTCGTCTGCGCCTCGCGCAGCTCCGCCCAGGAGGATTCGCCGGGCTCGGGTTTCTCCGCCATGAAGTCGGCGAGTTGCACCCAGTAGAATGGGAAATCACCGATCCCCCACGCCTTGCGCCATTCGCTGATCATCAGCGCGAAGACCTCGTCGTATTGATAGGCACGTCCGGCGTTCGACTCTCCCTGGTACCAGATCGTGCCGCGGATGCCGTAGCCGATCGTGGGATGCAGCACGCCCGCCCAGATGTTGCCCGGACGCTGGTTGCCGGTGAGCAGGTTCGAGGGCGCGCGGGGCGCCGGTTTGCCCGCCGCCTTCGCCTCGTCCGCCTTCACCTTCCAGTCCGCCATCACCTTTTCATGATCGTAGGTGGCGTCGGTCTTCTTCCATTGTTCCGCGACATTCTGGAGACGGGCGTCCGCATCAATCACCTCCCGCGAGATCCAGGCCTCCGCCGCCGATCCGCCCCAGGCGTTGTCGATCAGACCGATCGGCACCCCGAGGGTCTGGTGGAGCTGGCGTCCGAAGAAATAACCCACCGCGGAAAACTCGCCCGTCGTTTCCGGCGTGCAGATGTCCCACTGGCCCTTGAAGTCATCCTGCTTCTCCTGAGTGCCCACCTGCGGCACGGAAATAAAGCGGATGTTCGGGTAGTTCGCCGAGGCGATCTCGAGATCAGGGTCGTCCGACTGGCTCACCGACCACTGCATGTTCGACTGGCCCGAACAGATCCAGACCTCGCCGACGACGATGTTGGAAAGAATGATCGTCTCGCCTTTCGAGGCGATCGTCATGCGGAGGGCGTGGTTCGATCCCGTCATCGGGTTCAGCGTCACCTTCCACTTCCCCGCGTCATCCGCCTTCGCCGTGTGGCTTTGGCCCGCGATCGTCACCGTCACGTCCGCCGCGGGATCCGCCCATCCCCAGATCGGGTTCGCCAGATCGCGTTGCAGGACCATGTGATTCCCGACCAGGGACGGGAGCTTCAGACCGGCCTGGAGGCCGGACACCATCAGGGCGGAGACGAGAATCGTCAGAAACAAGGGGCGTCTTTTCATCGCGGGCCTTGTAGCCAATCGCGGCAGGTGGCGCAACCGGAAACTTGGCGGATTTGCGGGGATAAGAGATTCCAGCTTGGTGCTTGGTCCGCGGATGCGCCGCGCCGATGCGATCAAAATCGCTCGCCGTCGCGGCGGGGTTCCGCTTCACTGGGAGAACTTCCCTGAATTCCCGCCCCCTCCATGCGCCTCGCCTTCCCCGCCGCCATCGCCGGTTCCGCTTCCATCATCCTGATCCTCCAGGCCGCGCCTCCGGCGGGTCTGCCAAAATTCGAGCCGCAGGTGATCGATGCGGAGGTCGAGATCGGATACGGCCTGGCGATCGGCGATGTCGATGGCGACGGCAAAGCAGACGTGCTGCTCTGTGACAAGCGCGAGATCTCGTGGTTCCGCAATCCCGATTGGCGGGAGACTTCGATCGCAAAAAATCTGACGTTGCGCGACCACGTCTGCCTCGCCGCCGCCGACATCGACGGCGACGGCAAGGTGGAGGTCGCGGCCGGTGCCCAATGGAATCCAGGCGAGACGACCGACAAGGCGCAATCGGGTGCCGTCTTTTTCCTCCAACGCCCGGAATCGGGCGAGGGACCGTGGAAACCGGTGCCGCTCTATCACGATCCCACCACCCACCGCATGCGCTGGGTGAAAACGGAGAAGGGCCATGATCTCGTCGTGCTGCCACTCCACGGGATCGGGAACAAGGATGGGGCCGGTGAAAACCCCGTGAACGTGAGGACCTATCGCGTCGATCCCGCCAAGGCAGGCGACGAAGCCGCCTGGAGCCACGAAGTGCTCGGCACGAAGCTGCACGTGACGCACAATTTCGACCTCCGGGACGGCCATCTCTACATCGGCGGCAGCGGCGGGATCTCGCGCGAAAAAGCCGACGGCTCGGAATCGACCTTGCTGGTGACGCCGGAGAATTCGACACCCCCGACCCGCGGAGTCGGCGAGATCGCGAAAGGATCGGATTTCATCGCGGCGGTCGAGCCTTTTCACGGCAACGACCTCGTCGTCTACCGGGAAAAGGATGGCGGCTGGTCGCGCACCCTCCTCACCGACGCGCTCAATCAAGGCCACGCCCTCGGCGTCGCCGATTTCAACGGAGATGGCCGGGAGGACGTCGTGGTCGGTTGGCGGAATCCCGATGCCGAGGGTCATGTCGGCGTGAAGATCTTTTTCCAAAAGGCCGATGGTTCGTGGGAAAACGCCTTCTGGGTGGCCCGCGACCTCGTCGCCGCCGAAGACCTGAAGGTGGCGGACCTGAACGACGACGGACGCCCCGACATCGTCGTGGCGGGACGCAGCACGAACAACCTCGTCATTTTCTGGAACCGGCCGTGATCAAATAGGGGGGCTGCGGCGCCCCGTGTCCGGCCTTGCATCGCCGCGCGGAGCGCGCCACATTGGACGCAGCCCCCAACGACCATGCGACCCTTCGCCCTCGTCATTCTCTGCCTCCTGCCGGCGCTGCTGTTCACCGCCTGCGCCACGAATCCCGCCGAGCAGCGGGTGAAGAAATACCCGGAGCGCTACGCGGGCCTCTCCTCGCGCGACAAGGATCTCGTGCTGCGCGGCGAGGTGGCCGAAGGCATGTCGCAGGATGCCGTCTTTCTCGCCTGGGGCCGGCCTGGCCGCGTCATGGCCGGGAGCCGCAACGGCCGCGGCAGCGAACGCTGGGCCTGGTTCCGCTCGGCGCCGGTCAGCGCCTATTCGGTCGGTTACGGTTGGGGGCCCCACCCGTTCTACTCCGCTTACGGCATGCATCCGGCCTATGGCTACGGCTACGGACCCGGCTGGGGATTCGGCACCGGAGTCGACTACGTGCCTTATCTCGACCGCACCGTCGAGTTCGTGAACGGCAAGGTCGTGGCTTGGGAACGCCTCCGCTGAGGATCTCGAATGGAGGACCGTTTCGGGCATCACATCAGCTACCTGCGCGTTTCCATCACGGACCGCTGCAACGAGCGCTGCCAATACTGCATGCCTCACGAGGAGCAGGATTGGCTGCCCCGTTCCGAGGTCCTCAGCTACGAGGAGATCCTCCGCGTCATCCGCGTCGGGGCCGGTCTCGGCATCTCGAAGGTGCGCGTCACCGGGGGCGAACCGCTGACCCGGCGCGATGTGGTGTGGTTTCTCGAAGAGCTGGCGCGCATCGACGGGATCCGCGATCTCGGCCTGTCCACGAACGGCACCCTCCTCGCCCGCCCTCTCGCCGACGGGCGCACCACCGCACAAGCCGTGCGCGACGCCGGCGTGCGGACCGTGAACGTTTCCCTCGATACCCTCGATCGCGATACCTACGCCAAAACGACCGGCCGCGATCTCTTCCCCGACGTCATCGCCGGGATCGACGCGGCGCGCGACGCGGGCTTCGAAAAGATCAAACTCAACACCGTGCTGATGCGGCATCGCAACGAGCACGAGCTCTGGGACCTCGCCGCCTTCGCGCACGAGCGAGGACTCCTCCTCCGCTTCATCGAGCTGATGCCCGTGAGCACCACCGAAGTCCTCACCGAAGACAACTTCCTCGCCGCGGGCGAGGCGAAAAGGCTCCTCGAATACCGCCTCGGACCACTCACGGCCCGTCCTGACATTCGCACCAACGGTCCGGCCTCTTATTTCGAGGTGCCCGGCACCGGACAGATCCTCGGCTTCATCGGGGCGATGACGAATCTCCATTTCTGCGAAAGCTGCAACAAGCTGCGCCTCACCTGCGAAGGCAAGCTGCGCCCCTGTCTCGGCAGCCACCTCGAATTCGACCTGCGCGAAGCCCTGCGCGATCCGTCGATGGACGATGCCGACATCGCCCGGATCATCCGCGAGGTCGTCGCCCGCAAGCCCGAGAAACACGACTTCCGCGAAAACTACCAGCCCGGCCGGAAGATGATCGCGATCGGGGGATGAGGGGCCTGTAGCCGGCCTCCGTGAGGCCGGACCGTGGGTCAACGGACGTCCGACCGGGGTCACGGACCCCGGCTACAAAGTCGCCTCCACCTCCGCCTCCGTCATTTCCCCGTCGAACACAACATAACGGAACCTCGACTCGTAGGCCTTCCCCGGCTCGATCGTGAAGGGTTCCTCGACCATCGGGGAAAAGACGAAGTAGGGCTTCGAGGGATGAAGCCGCACCCATTGCGGCGCGCGGAAGTTTCCCGGGTGCGGAATCGCGACGATACCGCAGGCCGCCCCATCGAGCTGCCCCGACATTTTCACCCACTTCGGCCGGGTGTGGTTGCCGGCGACGCGATCCTTCCCTTCATTGGTGACGATGCGATCGGGCACCTCATCGAGCCAGGCGGCGTTTCCGCGAATCGCCATGCCGCCGTAATGATATTTTTCGATCACGAGGGGCTTCGTCCCCACACATTGCTGCGAGGAATGGAGGTCGATCCGGTAGCGTCCCTCGACGAGCGACACCCGCACCTTCCAGGTCTCGTCGAGCACGGGCTCGGCACCACCCGGCGCGGTGAGATCCTCGTAGCGATGGAGCACATCGAAGCCGACTTCCTCATCGGAATGAATGGCGAGAGTCTTCATGTAGGAAACGCGCCCGCTCCCCTGCTTCTGATTCCAGAACTCGGGAGCCCGACCGTCGAAGGCGGTCTTCGTCCAGGCGAAGAAGAGTCCGTGTTGATGCGGATGATCCGGCGCATAATCACCCGTGATCACCTTGCCCGAGGGTGTGCAGAGCGGATGGATGTAGCCGGTGCGGGAGTAAAGTGGATCGTTTTTCGCGGCCTCTTCGCTCGGCTGTTTGTGATACCGCATCACGAGCGCATCCCCGTTGCGGACCTCGATGCTGGCGTCGCTCTCGAGACAGCGGAGTTGGGCGGAGGCGCTGGAAAGCCAGAGAATACCAGCGCAAAGAAGAACAAGAATTTTCATCTTTCCAGAAAACACGAAAGCGATGGATAGGTCAATCCATCACGACACTGACGGGCCTGCTCACCGATCCGCTTGCACGCTCCCGTCGCGGCGGCGAAGATGGGCGCATGGAAGACAGCCCGTCCCTCACCCACCTGCGTCCCGACGGCTCCGCCGCGATGGTCGATGTCTCGGAAAAGCCGGTGGTGCGGCGAGAGGCGGTGGCCTCAGGCTTCATCGCCTTGCAGCCCCCCACCCTCGCCGCGATCCTGGATGGCTCGGTGCCGAAGGGGGACGTCCTCGCCGTCGCCCGGATCGCGGGGATCCAGGCCGCCAAACGCACCGCCGATCTGATTCCTCTCTGCCATCAGTTGCCGCTCACGAAAGTGGCGATCGATTTCGACGCCCGGGAAAACGGACTCGCGATTTCCGCGACCGTCCGCACCGACGCCAAAACCGGCGTCGAGATGGAGGCCCTCACCGCCGTCTCTATCGCCGCCCTGACGATCTACGACATGTGCAAGGCGATCGACAAGACGATGGTGATCGGGCCGGTGGAACTGGTCGAGAAGAGGAAGGGGAGTGAACCGTAAACAGTGAACAGTAAACAGTGAACAGTAAACGGTGAGCGGTGAGCGGTGAGCGGTGACCATGAAGACGACCACCGATTACCGATTACCGATTACCGATTACCGATTACCGATTACCGTGTCCACGCCACCGCGACCTGCTTCGAGCTGCCGAGGCCCTCGATGCCCAGCTCGACCACATCGCCGGGCTTGAGGAATTGTGAGGGTTTGAAGCCCATCCCGACTCCAGGAGGCGTGCCGGTCGAGACGATGTCGCCGGGCTCGAGGGTCATGAATTCGCTGAGATAACTCACGAGGTGCGCGATGCCGAAGATGAGTTTGTTCGAGTTGCCGTTCTGCTTGGTCTCGCCATTCACGGTGAGCCACATCTTCAGGTTTTCGGGATCGGCGATTTCATCGGACGTCGCGAGGAAAGGACCGATGGGCGCGAAGGTGTCGCAGCTTTTGCCCTTCACCCACTGTCCCCCACGCTCGAGCTGGTAGGCGCGTTCGCTGTAATCGTTGTGCAACACGTAGCCGGCGACGTGCGAGAGCGCCTCTTCCTTCGTCACGTAGCTGGCTTTCTTGCCGACGACAAAGGCGAGTTCCACCTCCCAGTCGGTCTTTTCACTGCCACGGGGAATGGTGACGGGATCGTTCGGTCCGACCATCGCGCTGGTGGCCTTGAAAAAGACGATCGGCTCTTTCGGAATGTCCATGCCGGCCTCGGCGGCGTGATCGGAGAAATTCAGCCCGATGCAGATGAGCTTGCCGGGGCGCGC
>JALRFZ010000186.1 GCA_023253615.1 Verrucomicrobiales bacterium
CCTCTCGAATCTGACGAGCAACGCGATCAAGTTCCCCGATGCCGGCGAGGTCTCGGTGACGGTGCAGGAACACCAGGCCCGGGAAAACGGCCGCTCGCGCGTGCTCCTCGTGGAAGACAACAAGGTGAACCAGAAGGTGGCCCGCCTCACCCTCGGGCAGCTCGGCTGCGAAGTCACGATCGCGAACAACGGACGCGAGGCGGTCGATCTCGCCGAAGGGCCTCTGCCCTTCGATCTCATCCTGATGGATGTGAACATGCCGGTGATGGATGGCTTCGAGGCCTCCACCGCGATCCGGCGCCTCGATCATCCGAACGCCTCGGCCGCGATCTTCGCGATGACGGGCATGGTCTTCGAAGAGGATCGCGAACGCTGTTTTGCCGCGGGGATGAACGACGTCATCACGAAGCCCTGCTCCCTGCAGGATCTCCGACAAAGGATCGCGATGCTCCACGCGGAGCCCGAGGCCGAAGGCATCGCCCTGAGCTCCTGAGCGGAGCACCCCGGTTCATTCGAGGCGGGCTTTCGCGAAATCGACGAGGGAAAATCCGAGATCGTGCCGAGCGTCGAACTCGGCCGCGCGCTTCCCCCACTCCTCGGGGCCGGGGATGGCTCCCTCGCGTGGCGCGATCACCACGAGATTCCCCGACTCCGGCACCGCGAAACGCCCCATGCCCGGAAAGACTTCGCGGATCGCGGCGAGATCCTCCTCCGTCCGCGGATCGGCGGCGATGAGATTGAAGGCCACAAGCCCACCCGGCGTGAGTCGGTCGCGGAGTTGATGAAGAAACTCCCGCGTCCTCAATCGGCGCGTTTTTTCCTCCAGTCCCGATGCTTCGGGAGCGCGGAGAAAGGCATCGAGGTAGATCGCGTCGTAGGTCTCCGCGGTCTCCGCGACGAAGTCGAAGGCATCGGCCGTGTGCAAGTGCACCGCCGGCCCTTCCGAGATCCCGAAGTGGGAACGGGCCACCCCCACCACCGCCGGATCGATCTCCACCGCCTCGACCACGGTCGCCGGGAAATGATGTCCGAGAAATCGCACCATCCCGCCACCGCCGAGCCCGAGAATGAGGACGCGCCGCTGCGGATCGCGATGGAGCAGGGAGAGTAAGAGGCCCCGGGTGTAGCCGAGACGCAGGTTTCCGGGAGCGGCGAGGTCGACCGAGGATTGGCATTGCTCCTCGCCGGACTCGTCGACAAAGAGCAGACTCCTCACCGTGCCGCGTTCGCGAACGCGGAGGAACGAGTAAGCCGACCGCTCTTCGTGGATGACCTGGCCGTAGCGGGCCTCGGGCGACGGAAAGGCGAACCAGGCCAGCACGGCGATCGCGCCACCGAGCACGGCGACGACGAGGGAGGCGAGGGTGAGCGGCTTCATTTCCGGTGGGAAGCGCGAAGATAACCCCTCCCGCGCCGAAACGCCCGTCCCGATTCACCATTCGGTGCGCCTTTCCCGCCGGGACATTTTCGCTGGCGTTTTGTAACGTTTTCGCGAGGATGGCTCCGTCATGCACCTCGACCTACGCATTTTCAGCGGAACCGCCCACCCCGAGCTCGCCGACGAGATCGCCGGCTATCTTGGCGTGCGTCGTTCGGACGCCACCGTGAAGTCGTTTCCGGACGGCGAGACCTTCGTGAAGATCAACGAAAACATCCGCAAACGCGACATTTTCATCGTGCAGCCGACCTGCCCGCCGACGAACCAGAATCTGATGGAGCTGCTCATCATGGTCGATGCGGCGAAACGCGCCAGCGCCGAGAGCATCACCGCCGTGATCCCCTTCTTCGGCTACGCCCGGCAGGACCGGAAAGACCAGCCCCGCGTGCCCATCACCGCGAAACTCGTCGCGAATCTCCTCACCGCCGCCGGCGTCACCCGCGTGCTGACGATCGATCTCCACGCCGGCCAGATCCAGGGATTCTTCGACATCCCGGTCGATCATCTCTACGCCATGCCGGTGCTGATCAAGTATTTGCGTGACAAGGGCGTCTCCGACAACCTCGTCGTCGTCTCCCCCGATGTCGGCGGCATGAAAATGGCCCACGCCTATTCCAAAGCGCTCGGCACCCCCCTCGCGATCGTCGCGAAAAACCGCGTCAGCGCCACCGAGGTGGAGGCCATCAGCCTGATCGGCGAAGTCGAGGGCAAGGACGTCCTCCTCGTCGACGACATCTCCGAGACCGCCGGCACCCTCACCTCGGCGGCCCGCCTCCTGCGCCAACGGGGAGCCAAACGCATCTTCGCGGGCGTCTCCCACGCCGTCCTCGGCGACCAGGGCCGCCAGCGCATCGCCGAATCGGAGATCGAGGAGCTCATTTCCACGAACAGCACCCCCTACGCCGTCGGCGAGAAGGTGAAAACCGTGAGTGTGGCGGAGATTCTGGGCGAGGCGATCCGCCGGATCCACTTCGGGGAATCGGTCACATCTCTCTTTGACATTTCCTGAGGGGTCGCCTAGATTCCCCGCCCCCTGACCCCCGGCCGGAACCGGGGAGGGCGTATTCCAATCTGAAACACACCGGAACGATGGCCAAACAAGAAACTCTCCAAGCCGAAAAACGCGACGTCAAAGGCACGACCGCCTCGAAGCGCCTTCGCCGCGCCGGTGTCGTCCCCGCCGTGATCTACGGTGGCAATTCCGACGCGCTCATCCAGCTCGACGGCAAGTCTTTCACCGATCTCGCCCGCAAACACAGCGCCAACTTCCTCGTGAACATCGAGGTGTCCGGTGATAAGGGCAAACTCGCGATCGTGCAGGACATCCAGCGCAACCCCCTCAATGGTTCGCTCATCCACGTCGATTTCCGCGCTGTCACCGAGAACGACACCATCCACGCCGTCGTCCCGATCGAGCTCCACGGCGAGCCCGTCGGCGTGAAAGCCGGTGGCCTCCTCGAGCAGCTCGTGCACGAGATCGAGATCCACTGCCGCCCCGCCGATCTCCCCGAGAAGCTGATCAACGAGGTCGAAGGCCTCGAGCTCGGCCAGGCCCTCAAGGTGGCCGACCTCAACCTGCCGAAGGGTGTCACCGTGAAGATGGACGGCGAAGTGCTCGTCGCCATCATCAACCAGACCCGCGCCTCGGTCTCCCAGAGCAACGCCTCCTGATCCCCCCGGGAAGCCGTTTTGGCAATCAACCCTTTGAAAAAGCCCCGGTTCCGACCGGGGCTTTTTTGTTTTCCCCCTCCCCTCGGCATGAGCTCACTCTCCGTCTCCGTCGTGATGCCGGCCAGGAACGCGGAGAAGACGATCGCGGCTTCCGTGGCGAGCCTGCGGGCGCAAGACCTCGGCGACTTCGAGATCGTGCTGGTCGATCACGCCTCGGACGATGGCACCGGTGCGATCCTGGCCCGGCTGGCCCGCGAGGACAAACGGATCCGCGTCCATCGATGGGACGGTGCCTTCGTCGGGGCCGCCAATCTCGCCTGGCAGGCGGCCACCGGTGATCTCATCGCCCGGATGGATGCCGACGATATCGCCCACCCCGCCCGGCTCAGGGTGCAGCGCGATTTTCTCGAGGCCCATCCCGACCTCGCCGGCTGTGGGACGCTCGTCCGCATCCGGAAGCGGCTGGAGAACGGCGACCTCGCCCCCGCCGACGGAGGCTACCAGCGCTACGAACGCTGGATCAACGGAGTCGTTTCGACGGAGGCGATCGCCGCCGAGCGTTTCGTCGACAGTCCCCTTCCGAATCCCACGATGATGCTCCGGCGCGAAGTACTCGTTGCGGCCGGCGGCTACGCCGATCCCGAGTGGGCCGAGGATTACGATCTCTGGCTGCGACTTCTCGAGCAAGGGCATCGTCTCGGGAAAGTGCCCGAGGTCCTCCTCGATTGGCTCGATGGACCGACCCGCGCGACCCGCTCGCTGGGTCGTTATTCCCTCGCCCGATTCCAAGAAGCGAAAGCCCATTATCTTTCCCGCCATCCCCTGGTGCGGGAGAAGGGTGTCGTCATTTGTGGTGCCGGCCCCACCGGCAAGGACCTCGCGAGGCGCCTGCGTCGTCACGAGGTGGTGATCCACGCCTTTCTCGAAGTGAACCAACGCCAGATCGGCCAGCGCATCGCGGGCCTTCCCGTGCTCGCCTCCGACCGCGCCGCCGAATTCACCGGCCTCACCGTGATGCTCTCCGCCGCCGGACGCGCCCCCGCCCGCGAAACCATCCGCCAACTCATCACCAGCGCCGGATTTGTGGAAGGCCGGGACTTTTTCTGCGTCGCTTGAGGCTTCTTGCCTTTTACCTTTCACTTTTTACCTTTTACTCTCAGGAATGCCCCGCCGCGCCCAGTTCCGCCCCTGCATCGACCTCCACGAAGGCCGCGTGAAGCAGATCGTCGGCGGCACGCTCGATTCGGAGACCGAATCGCTGAAAACGAATTTCGTGAGCGATCGTCCCGCCTCCTGGTTCGCGGCGCGGTATGCGGAAGACGGCCTGCGCGGCGGCCACGTCATCCAGCTCGGCCCGGGCAATACCACTGCGGCCCGTGAAGCCCTCGCCGCCTATCCCGGTGGTCTCCAGCTCGGCGGCGGCATCACCGCCGACAACGCGGCGGAGTGGCTCGAGGCGGGCGCCTCGCACGTCATCGCCACTTCCTTCCTCTTCGACAAGGAAGGCCGCTTCCAGCCCGGTCACCTCGACCGGCTCCTCGCCGAGACGGGACGTGAGAGACTCGTCATCGATCTCAGTTGCCGCCGTCGCGACGGGGGCTGGATCGTGGCGATGAACCGCTGGCAGACCCTCACCGATCTCGCGGTGACACCCGAAACACTCGACGCCCTGGCGGAATCCTGCGACGAATTCCTCATCCACGCCGCCGATGTCGAGGGAAAATGCCAAGGCATCGACGGAGATTTGGTGCGAATGTTAGGCTCCTGGGGTGGGATCCCGATGACCTACGCCGGCGGCGCGTCCTCCTTCGCCGATCTCGAACTCGTCGATCGCCTCGGCGGTGGCAAGGTCGATCTCACCATCGGCAGCGCCCTCGATCTGTTCGGCGGCGATGGCGTGAGGTATGAAGATTGTGTGGCGTGGAACCGGGGCGCGGGCCACTCCGATCACTGAGGCGAACGGAAGCTTCGTTCGAGGTAACCCACGGTCAGTCGCCACAACCAGGTCCCGAGGGCTTCCGTTCCGGCACCTTGGTAGCGTGCGTGGCCCCATTCCCCCTCTTTCAATCCTGCGGACTCTTTCGTGGAGGCATGCAGGGTGAAGCGGGGTCGGAGCAGCTCGAGTCCCTCGCGCGAGGCTTCGGGGCGGATCGTGTCATTCTCTCCCGCCGGCCCGGCGCCTCCCGTGCCCCGGGCAAGACCACCGCCGCGGATGGCGCTCTCTTTTTGATCGAGTCCCCGGACGGGCAGAGGTCCGCCCGCGGAGGATGCGAGCACGGGACTGGGAATGGCGAGGGACGCCCGTGAATCGGCGCGCAGAAATTCGGCCTGGTAACGCCCGCGCCTCCCGGCGAGGCGGATCTCGAAGGGCTGAGGTTCCGAGGCGAGGCCGGGGGCGATGCGTTGGAAATCCTGCTGTCGCAGGGAGATGAGGAATCCGGCGGGCTCGTCGGGGATGACGGTGACGACGGGTATTCCCGTGGCAAACCAGGCGTCCAATCGGTCCGCGAGATCGGGCGCGTGAACACGACCGGCGACCGGGGCGGTGAGATCGAGACCATCGAGACGCACCCGCTGGGCCCCGACCTTTTCCCGCAGTCCGTCCGCTTTCGCCTTCTCGGCCTGCCATTCATCGAAACGGTCGCCCATGTAGTGGCCGCGCGCCTTGGCTTCGGACCACGCCAGCTCGGCCTCGAGCGTTTTGAGCCGCGCGGTTTCTTCCTCGTTGCGGAGGGTGACGAGGGCGGCACCGGCCTCGACCCGGCTGCCGTCGGGTTTATGGATCGTGGCGAGAAATCCCGGGGCTGCGGCGCGGATCACGGCCTTGCCGGGATATTCGACGACGGCATATCCCTCGGCCGTGGGGTTCACGGGGATGGCGACGAGGGCGACGGCGAGCACCGCCACGGCCAACCCGATCCGCCACGAGGCGCTGCGCCAGGGGATTTTGACGAGCGCGTCCGACGCCTGAAAGGAGGTGACGAGGGAGTGGACGAGCCCGGCCAGAAACAGCACGACGCTGAGCGCCAGCGCGAAAAGCCCCATGCCTTGGAAAAGGTTCGCGGCGAGGGCGAGCAATCCGATCATGATGACGATGCGCCAGATCCAGGAAAGGAATCCATAGGTGGCGTAGAGAAAAAACCGCTTTCTCAGCACGGGGGCGAGAGTCTGCTTGCCCGTTCCGAGAAAGAGGCGGCGGTTCAGCCAGGCGAAGGTCTGTTGCCCCCGCTGCCCGAGATTCCGCACATCGAGCAGGTCGGAGAGAATGTAATAGCCGTCGAACCGCATCAGGGGATTGGCGTTGAAAAGGAGGGTCACGAACGATGCCGAGACGAGAAGATTGAAGGCGACTTCCTTCATCGTGCCGGGGTCGGCCTGCAGCCAATAATGCAGGGCGGCGACGGCGACGAGGAGCTCGACGTACATCCCGGCACCGGCGACGAGGATGCGGTGCCAGCGGTTCGCGAAGCCCCAGCTCGAAGTCGCGTCGATGTAGGTGAGCGGCGAGATCCAGACGATGAGCTGCACCCCCCATTCCGGGACGACCCCACCGAACTTCTGGCAGGCGATGCCGTGGGCCAGCTCGTGGATGATTTTGAGGAACACCGTCGCGGCGATGAGCCAGAACCAGTTCGCCGGGATCAGGGCGCGCGAAGATGCCTCGAACAGCGTCTCGTGGTTCGTGATCGCGAGCACCGCGCCGTAGACGAGCGCACCGAGCCCGGCGAGGAGCGCTCCCGGCGAGAAAGCCCAGGCCAGCAGTCCTGTCAGCGGGCGGAGAAAGGCATCCGGCGAACCGAGGGGGAGTTTCAGGAAGAACAACCGCAGCAGCGATTTCTTCTTTTTCTTCGGCATCAGCTCCTCGGCGTGGGCGAGGCGGCGATCCGCCTGTCCCGATTCCGATGGCTCGAAAAGATGGTGGTCGATGACCCAGCGCAGGAGCGACTCGATCTCGCTCTCCGAGAGGGAATCCTGCCGGTTGCTGCGCTCCGCGAGGATTTGCGCGGCGGGTTTGGTGCCGTCGAGCGAGCGCAGGAAGCGATACTCGGGCACGCCGATCTGGTGATAGGCCCGGTTGATGCGATCCTCGACGACGTAGGTGGGCCGTCCCTCGACCATCTGAAAGTGGAAGACGAGGTCGTCGCGCAGCTTCGGCCGGGCGGTGTCCCAGGTGAGGACGGCGTGGTCGGCTTGGTCGGCGGAGGTCATGGCGATCACCAGGGGAGCCGCAGCCGCAACCAGTCGAGGGGCCGGTGAAAGAGGATCCAGCCGAGGCGGCGGGGTTCGCACACGATGCGCGCCTTGCCCTGCATCCCCGGGCGTAACAAGCCTTCCGCCTCGTGCTTCGCCGTGGTGCCGACGAAAACATTCTTCGATTCGTGGATGCTGGAGACGGGGGCCACGGTGGCGAGGGTGGTCTTTCCACGGAAGTCCGTCTCGGCCTCGAGACGCACGTGCACCTCCATCCCCGGGGCGACGTGCCGCACTTCTCCGGCCGGCACGGCGAGCCGGAAGGCGAACGATTGGACGGGGGCGATGTCGAAAAGCCGCTGCCCCCGCTGCACCGGCACGCCCTCGGATTCCGCGAGATCGCCGGCGATGACGAGCCCGTCCATGGGCGCGCGCACGACAAGGTGGTCGCGCTGATAGAGCAGGAGATCGCGCTCGACCCCGAGGGTGGCGATTTCGAGATTCGCGAGCTGGGTCTCGCGCATGTCTTCGGCGGCGAGGGCCTGGTCGCGGCGTTTCGTGAGGGCATTGAGCCTCGCCTGCACGTCGGCGAGTTTCCACGCGACATCCTTGCCATCGAGCTCGGCGAGGACCTGCCCTTTCGCGACCGCTTCGCCCGGCTCGACGAGCGCACGGGCGAGGATCCCGTCGAAAGGCGCGGCGACTTCGCGTTTCACCGCCGGATCGATCCAACAGGGCACCCGCAGCTTGTAGGGCATCTCGAGAAACATCGCCCCGGTGAACAGAAGCGCGACCGCGGCCAGCACGAGGAGCCGGCCTCTCTTCGCCCCTTGCCCGGCGCGCTGGATGAGCCCGGCGACTCCCGCGGGGCGCGCGAGACGGATGAGCCGGGCCGTCGCCGCGAGATGAGGCGAGAGCGACTCGGCGAACCCCCATTTTTCCGCCGTGGGGATCACCTCCCACCAGCACACCCACGCTCCGAAACCCTCGCCCTCGCGGTCACGGAGGAGATGGCAGGTCACGGCGGCGGCCTTCATCAGATCGAGGAGTCCGCTCTGGTCGCCGGCGAGATTGGCTCCTGGCAGCGGTGGCACCGCCTCGGCCGGCCAACCGATCGAGCCACCCACCGCGATCGCTTCGCGCATCAGCAGGGCCGTCTTCACGAGAGCGTCGCTGTGATGGTCGAACTTGCTCGCCGGGACCAGGGCGGCCGCCCTGCACCGCATCGCCGTGCCGAGGCCGATCGCGACCTGGCCGGCCCCGACGAACTGCCGGAGATCTTCCGCGAGCGACTGCATCCCGCGCGCGTAGCCGGGCGCGGAGCCGGACCGGTGCAGGGTATCGAGAAAGAAGCAGGCTTGGTCGAGACCGTGGCGGTAGGTGTCGCGATCGAGGCGGAGACGCCTCTGTTCGAAGAGTGCCTCCGCCGCCGTGATCCAGGCGGAAAACCAGGCCTCACCTCCGGATTCGAAGAGGGAGGGCTTCACGAGGAGCGCCAGGCCGAGATTTCCCTCCCCTTTCACCGGCATGGCCCAGACCGTGAGATCGGCCTGGACGAATTTGTGGACGATGCGGCTCCCCGAAGCAAGGGCGGCGGCGAGGGTCGATTTCAATTCCTTTCCATCGAGCAAGCCCGGGGGCAGGGCACCACGCAAGCGCGTGGCGACAAGGATGGGGCCGTCGTCGCGCGCCGCGAAGAGCAGGGTGGTGGCTCCGGTCGATTCGGCGATGAAGGCGGCGAGGCCCCGTTGGAACTGCGCCTCGTCCTTGGCCTGGAAGAGCGGTGACGCATCCGGCATCGTCACGGACGGCGCGACCTCCTCTCCCGCGTTTGCCATGGATTTGACCACTCCGCTCATTCGACTCGATCGCCAAGAAAAAAGGCCGCCTCCGGATCGAGGCGGCCGTGGCTCGGGCGGAGATTCCTCGGCCCGGTTGGATATGTCGTCCGGGGAGACCCCTCCGACATCAGCCGGCGGATTCAGCCTCGGCTTGGGCGGCGCGGCTGGCCTCGACCTGCTTCTGGATCACGCCCGAGAGCGTCTGGATCAGTTTCAGGGCGGTCGCGGGTGTCATCGCGATGCGCTTCTGGATCGGCAGGACGTGGCGGGCGGTGGAGTGATCTGAAATGATGCCGGTGGAGAAATCGAGCACGATCTGATCACGTCCCGAATTCACGATCACCTGATTGGCGAACATGGCGCTCGTCTCCTCATAGAGGATCTGAACATTCGGGCGGTTGATCTGCTCGAGCTGTTCGGGCTCTTGGGACTCAGCGGCGGCGGGTTGGTTCTGTTTTTGACTCATGTTTGGAAGGATACGTGGGAAAATCAAGCAGAGGTGGAGCTCTTGGGAAACCGTGGTTCCCCTCGCTTTCCGCTCCGGGTCACTTGCGATCGACGCGGAGCAGGACGCCCATTGCCCTCTGCAGGTTGGCGATGGTCCGGTTGTAGGCGACGATGGCGACGAGAAATTCCTCCTCGGCGACCTGATTGCGATCCATCGCGTCGAGCTGGAGCTGCAACTGATAAGCGATCGTGTTGCCCGCTTCCTCGCCGGCAAGCCGGATCCGGTCCTGGATCTGCTCGATCTCCTTGCGCGAGGCAAGGGCGGACTGGTATTTGCCGGACATGTCCTGATACGCGGTGAGAAGATCCTGATAAGCGATGAGCGTTTGCAGCAGCACCTCTTCGCCGCGGATGCGGTAGTCGTCGAGGCTCTGCTCATACTCGAGCTGGCGGCGCTCCAGGCGCGCTTTGGCGGGCTCGTTGCCGATGGGCATGCTGAAGCGCACCCCGCCACGCAGGTCGGTGCCGTGGTCGTTCATGTCGTCGATCGCCCGATCGACGCTGCGGCCGTTGGTGATCCCGGCGTAACCGACTTCGCCGATGAAATCGAGCTGCGGTTTCAGCTCCGACTCGGCCTGGCTCAGCCGCACCGCCGCGGCACGCACTCTGGAAGAGGCCTGGGCCATTTCGGAACGATTCAGAAGCGCCTCTCTCGCGGAAGCCTGGATGTTGACCGAAGGCCTGCCGAGAAGAGGCGGCGTGGCCGGAATCATCTCGCCGGCGGATCCCATCGGCAGCTCGGGATCGCGGATGAGCGAACGCAGTCTCTGCTCGGCGGTGCTCACGGCCATCTGCGTCCGCCGCAGATCGGCTTCGCGGCGGTTCGCGGTGGCCCGGGCGCGGTAGAGTTCGCTGACGGTGGCGGTGTCATCGAGCTTCTGCCGGTCCTCGAGCAGATCGACCACTTCGGAAGTCTGTTCCGTGAGTCGCTGCCTCTGGGCGAGCGCGGCCCGTGACAGGTAGAGCCCCCAGTAGGCCCCGTTCACATCGAGGAGATAATCCTCGATGAGACCGAGCGATTCTCCCACCGCGAAATCGCGGTCCAATTCGGCAAGGCGCACCTCGCTCCGCGCGTAGTCCTTGCCCGCCCCGCGCAGGAGCGGTTGGGCAATGGAGAGGACGACCTCGCTGCCGGTCTGCGGATTGGGATCGAGGAATTCGGAATTGCTATCGAGACTGCTGAGGCGCTGCGAGAGGCTCATTTGACCGCCGGTGCCGAGCCGCTTTCTCAGGCCGTATTCACCTTCGTAGACGTCTTCCAGAAACCGCCCCGTCTCCCCGGTCGTGAGGATGGACCCGGTCGGCTGATCGCGGTGCCGCGCATCGCCGTCGCCGAACATTTCCGTGGAGAAAAGGCCCGTGTTTTCCTGGATGATCGTCTCCTGGATGCGGGGAAGCCGGGTGAAGGAGCGGACCTGGATCGACTGGGTCACGGCGGTCGTATAAGCCCGGTCGACACTGTATTGGATCACTTTCCGGTCCCCCCACACGGAACCCGTCACGAGCGCCCGCCAGTCGGATTCGAAATTCCCGGGCACCTCCGGCAGGAGTTCGAGACGGGTGAGATCGAGCTCCGGCGCATCGAAGCGCTTCGCCAGGGCCACGACTTCCTCGAAGATCTTCGAAACGGCTTCCTTACCGGTCACTTCATGGCGGGACTCGGCCAGACGCGCCGCAGCAGCCTCGGGGTAAAAATCCCGGAGACGTCCGTCGTGCCGATCGGCAACCTTTTCAGAGCCCTTGTTCCCGGTCTTCGCTGGTTTCCCGACGGTTTTTGGTGCTTCCGGCTTGCCTGCCGGAGTGGGCGGAGAAGCCGGAGCAGCCGCCGGCGTCGTGGTGGTCGCAGCTTTTTTGCCGAAGAGCGCCCGCCCCAGCTTCTGAAGACCGTTTTCAATCCCAACGATTCCGGCGGAGCCGAAAGAATCCTCGACCACTCCCGCAGGGATGAGGCCACCATCAAATTCCTCCCCTTTGACCAACTCAACAAGGAGGAAGGGGCAAACCGCGAAACATGCCAAACGGATGCGAAGCAGCTCACCACCTCTTGATTGATTTCGAACCGCTGTTGCTTCCATAAGAATGCTGGACGGAATTCATGAAAAGTAACCGAACTTTTACAGTAGACGGAACCCGGTAACTTACGGAACCCGGTAACTTACGGAATCCGAAAACAAGGAAAACGAGAGTTACCATACACCGAGTTGCCACGAGGTGCCACTAATTTTTGGTCCGGTGTTGTCTCTCCGAACAAAAGGAACAGGGCCTTGATGGATTCCGGGAGGTCGTCACCCGCCACGAAACGCCTGGGCGGGCGCTTGGCGCGTAGCAACCGTCCGGACATGACGGAACACGGGGGAGTCACTGGACGCCGTGAAGCGTTCCCGAGCAACACAAAGAATCGAAAGAAAGGAGGAACAGATCATGTTCTTCTTCATTCGAGTTCTCAATCCACCGGTGAGAGAATCCGTCCTGCGAAGGGGCTTTCGCCGATCTGGAAGTGCTCACGGAGGGCGTCCTCGATCGCGGAATCGATGCGGAAGTCGTAGCGCGGCGCGTCGATGCCGCCGTCCGGCAGGAAACCTTTCGACACCTCGATACCGCGGATGCCGTTCTTTCCGGGATCGAGCAGCATCCCATCCACTTGCAGCATCCAGTATCCGCGGGCGTCCACGACCACTTCCTCGAATCCGACGAGACCGCCGAGTTCGTTGTAGAAGGAGACCGTGACGATGCCTCCGGGGGTGGCGCGTCCCGCGAAGATCGCGAGATCGACAAAACCCTCGCGATCGAATCCGACGCCTCCGAAGACCCCCGCGGCGATGCGTTGGCCGAAGATTCCGCTGCCTCCGATGAGGCGGCTGAGATCGAAACCCTGGCGCTCGAGAGCGGGGATGATATCGACGGGAGGACGGGGAGTTCCCAGTCTCGGAACAAAGCTACGGTAATCGACCACTTCGCTGGTGAAGGCACCTTCCTCATCCGTGACCGTGATGGTGACCCGGAAATCGGACTGCGTCGTGTAGCGGTGTGTCGCGAAGACCTGGCGGGTCGAGGCATCGAGGATCGCGTAGGAGGTCGTCGTTCCACGCGTGGCCGGATCGTGGAGCGGCGCCATGCGTCCGGTGGCCGGATCGAAGAGGCCGCCGAGATTGAACTGGCCCGAGACCGGATCCACCAACGGCAAGCGGTCGCCCGTGGCCGGATCGATGAAGGCCACGATCTCCGTCGTTCCCGGATAGACCGGTGCCTCGAAGCGGCCCGTGACCGGATCATAGGACACCACGATCGCCGAAACGACCCTGCCATCTCCGAAGGAAACTCCGGCGGTGTGCAGATCGCCCGAGGAATCGACGAAGCGGGCGATGGTCGTGACGGTGCCTCGATCGCCCGATGCGGGGATCGCGACGAGGCTTTCGATGATGGGTGGACCGTTGGTCACCTCGATCTCGCCATGCACCATCGTGTCGCGTCCGCCGTCGTCGTCTTCCACCGTGATGGTGATCCGGTGGGGCGTACCAGGCGCGCTTTCTTCGAGGTATCGATGCCCGATGCGGAACTCGCGAACCGGATCGACGTCGGTGTAGCCGAGACTGGCGATGGCACCGTCGCCTGCGAGGGTAACGACCATGCGGGTCGCGACGAAGGGGGTTCCGTCGAGCGCCTTCTTCAAGAAGACGGTTTGGAAGGTGTTTTCCCCAAGCGCCGGAATGAGGGTGGTCGAGACCAGGCTACCCTTGGCGTCGAAGAGCTCGATCTTGCCGCCCACTTCGTTGATATCGAGGAGGTCGATGCTATGGACGATAACCCGGCTGTTGAAGTTGAAGATCAGCCTTCCGCCCTCCTCGTCGTCGTTCGGATCAAGGCTGTTGCCGTCCTTGGAGATGATCAGGACCTTGCCCAGGGGGAGATTGTTGCGGCCCTCCTCAACGGTCAAGGAAGCCCCCTCGGCGCGGAGGGATTCGTCGGTGATGATCACGTTTGAAACCTCGGTGCCGACAAGGCCGAGATCGCCGAGGAACGGATTTGCGGCGGTGTTGGCGAAGGTGGCGACCGACGGGTCCGAGCTGAAGCGTCCGACGGCGATTTGGAACGAGTCGCGCAGGCCGTCGGTCCGTGTGTAGTGAAAAGTCTCGAGCAGGGTCTGGCCGGATTGGAGGGCCAGGAGCGATGGGCTCGACGAATCGACCACGTAGGAGACCTTGCCGTCGGCGAAAAGCTGCAGCGTGCCGAACTGGCCCTGGGCGGCGACTCCTGCGGGAATGACACGGGCGTGCTGGCCAAGACCGCCGTAAAGGATGTTCGGGGTCGCGATGTCGAAATCGCCGCCGGTGGGGTTGGCGGTGTCAAAGATCATCGCCGGTTTGTTGGGATCGCCGGTGGTGATGGTGAACCCGCGCCCGGTGGCCTGATCCAGGAAGAGGTCGCGGGCAAGATCGCCGGCGAAGGTCGGTAGGAGCTGGCCGTCGCGCTCAAAGTCAATGGAGGTTTTTCCGCCGAAGGTGAGGATGTCGACCTTCCCATCGCCCCAATCGACGGCAAGGACGTGCGTGTCGTCGGCGCCGATGTCGGAGAAGCTTCCCTGGAGCGTGACGGTCTGGCCGCCGAAGACGGTCCAATTGCCACTGGAGTTGAGGTTGATCGGCGAGCCGTTTCGGAAAGCCAGCGTCGTCGAATTGAAGGTAGGATCGACGTTGCGGACAGTGACATCGACGGAGGCGGTTCCCACGCCGCCATCGTCGTCGCGGGCGGTGACGCGGATCGGGATGAGATCGATCCCCTGCCCTGCCGGGGTGCGAGCGTCGTCGCGATACTGGTGGTCGTAGGAGAATCGGATGACGTCGCCCTCGCGCAGCGCGAGGACTTTCAAGGAGGCATTGCCGACTGAGAGAATGTCTCCCGGAACATAACCGCTGCCTGCGGAAAGCACCTGGACCCCCGCGATCATTCCTGTCGAGGAGGCGAGGATATTGACGGTCATGCCAGAGCCCGAACCGCCGGAGACAGGGGCACCGAAGGTGTTGACGAACCCGCTGCCAGGGTTGGCGACCTCGAACCGGACGGAGTTCTGAACGGTGAGCGAGAAGATCTCGGTATTGCCATCACCCCAATCGATCTCCACGGTGTGACTGTCACGCCGACCGGCATCGGAAATCTCGCCGGTAAGGGTGGCGACGCCCATCTCATCGACAGGGCCAGAGACCTGCACATTTGAAACGACCGGATGTGCGTTAAGAATGGTGACGCGCTGCTGGACGATCCCGGCGGTGCCGTCCTTGTCGACGATGCGGACGGTGATGGTGCGATCGCCGTCATCGCTCAGGATTTCGGCCGGGACGGTCTGGATCATGGAGCCGGGCACGAAGCCTTTGCCATCGCCGTAATTGAAGAAGTAGGTGAACCCGGCTGCCTGATCGGCGGCCGAAGGATCAACAGCTCCTGAGAGGTCGATGACGAGGCTGTCGCCCTCGGTGACGGTGACTGGGGCAAGGGCGAGAGAGGGGCCGACATTGACGACTTGCAACTCGAAAAACGCGGTGCCAGGCGTGCCGTTCGGATTGGCCTGGGTCAGGTCGTTGTCGAAGGCCGTGAGGATGATGCGCGGAACAGAATCGTGGGGACCGTCGTCGAGGATATGGCTCCAGGTCCATGTTCCCCGCCCCGATGCGTCCGGGGCGCTGAAGGTAACGGTTCCGAAACGTTGGTCGGCGGCCATGCCGTCGGTCTGGGCGATGATGTTCCGGAGGGGTGCGCCGCCCGGATTGAAGTAGGTGCCGGTGAGCGTGGCGAGGGAGCCTTCGTTCACGAGGACGATCGCCTGGTTAAAGTCGATGGCCAGGCGCGGGGCGAGGTTGGAGACGGTGACCCGGCTTTGGACCGTAGTGAAGTCGTCTCCGTCGAAAATGCGTCCGAAGACAGTATAGACTCCCGCCCGCTCGGTGAAGCTTGCTGGCAGGGTGACGCTCTGCGGGGCGGTGACGAAGACAAGAGCGTTGCTTTGCTCGACAAGATTGCGAATCTGGCTGGTGAAGTTTGCCGCGATGGGGCTGAGGGCGTCGATTTGCCCTGCGAGATCGACGATTGCCTGGACGTCTGCCGCATGCGTGGCAGAAGCGGGATTGAGCCGTCCGAGGTTGGTCAGGAGCGAGGAGAGGGCGTCCCGACCGGCGACCGTGGAACCCGCCACGCCGGTGGTATCGATGTGCTCCTGAACGATCGCCTGGATGGCGTGCTCGGTCGCGGACTGTGCGAGGCATTCGCCATCGGTGAAGCGGACGCCGAGGACGGAGGCCTGGCGGATGAGGCCGACATCGCCGCCAGCGACAAGGCCGTCGCCAAGGAAACGAGAAAGGGCAAGATCCGCGCCGCGCAGAATATTGTTCTTCAGCTCATCGATGGCGAGGAAACGATCGGCGGCATCGACCGGGGCGGCGGCGAAGATCATCACCTTGTCGGCGTCCAGCTTGACGAGCGAGGCCTCGATGGCAGCGAAGTTCGGGTCGGAAGGGTTGAGCGGCAGCGGTGCGACCGGAATGTAGTCGGGCTCGAATGGAACGTAGATCTGGTAGGAGAAAACGGCGTCGGCAGGGTCGGCGACATTGACGAACAGGAGTTGCGGATTGGAGCCTTGGGGCCATTGGCCGACATTGATGAGATCGCCGCTCGGGGCGACGTTGCGGATCTCGAGGGAAGCGGCGCGCGAGGTCACCTGGTCGGCGCCATTGTTGTAGGAAACCGTCAGGGTCACATCGAAGAATCCGTTGTTGCCGGCACCGGCAGCGACGAGCTGAGTCCAGTTGAGATTGAGGTTTTCACCGGAGCCTACTACCTGGCCGTTGACGCTCCAGACAAAGGAGCCGGCATCGGGCGCACCGAGGGCGCCTCCGCGAAGGTTGACCCCGCCGCCCTCGAAGGAGACATACCCACCGTTGGTGATTTCGGAGCCGAGGAGGGAGGTGTTCGACGCGACGGCATCGGGGCCAAAGGTGACGGTGACGAGAACGGCATCCTCCGTGACGACGTTGCCATCGTCATCGACAGCCGTGACGCGGGTCTGATAGACGCCGGGGCGGTCGTAGAGATGGATGGCATTGGGGTTGCCGAGATAGGTGTCGGACTTGCCATCGCCCCAGTCAACGGTCCAGGAGACGACCTTGTCACCGCCGGGATCCGTATAATTCAGCTCCAGCTTGTAGGGCGCACCGACGAGGGAGCCCGGGTAACCCGCCGGCCCGGTGATGATCAGGGTTGGCGGGACGTCGTTTACGGTGACGACGACCTCGTCGTCGGATTGATCGAAGGAGAAGACGCTTCCGTCTTGCGGGATAATATTCCCCGCGAGATCGTAGTGGTACTCGTAGCGCGTGACTCGCAGCGGGACGCGGACCTCGACGCTGCCCACGATATCGCCGGAGGCGAAACCAAAGTCACGCAGATCTTCCCAGGAGAGATCGAGAGTGGGGTCGAATTCAGACAGAACGAGGCGCTCGATGAGATTGTAGGCGGCGAGCGACGGGTCAAGAAGGTCGGTGCTGTTGTCCAGATCGCCATTGGCAGCTTGGAAGGCGACAAAATTGGCATCCGTGTTGATGCTGATGAGAATATCCTTCCAAACTTTTTCGATCTCAGCGTAGCTGCCATCGCCGTTGAGATCCCACGCGAAGGTGATGATGACACGCTTGGCGCCGAGGAAATTCTTCGCCTCGCCATAGGTGAGGGTTGGGTCGGCGGGAAGCCGGGAATCACCCGCGTCGAGGAGAAGGCTTTCGCCCTCGTTGATCGTGATCGTGGTACCGGAGCCGGAAGCGGAGCCGCCGGGGGCGACGGAGGCAAGCGCGTAGAGGATGTTGAGGCTGTTGAGATTCTCCTCGCTCGCCCCGATGGAATCGATGGCGTTCTGCGTGCCGACCATCGAGTTCTGCGTGAACACAACGGACTGGGCCGGATCGTTGTTGAAAACGGTGACGGTGGCACCCTGCTCAATGTTCGAGGTATCGATCTTGGCCCTGGTGATGCCTGAGGCGTTGACAACAGTGCCGTCCGCAACGTACTCGACAACGAGTCCGTCGCCGCCGGAACCCCCGCTGATATTGATCACGGGATCGCGCTTGCTCCGAAGGGTGACGATATCGTCGCCGGCTCCGAGATCGGCGTCGATGGCGGCGGCGGCGTCATTGATGGTAAACCTATCGAACCCGTCTCCGGTCGAGACAACCATGACGATGGCATTGGTCGAGGTGATCGTTCCCGAGTTGTCTTTGAAGAGAAAGGTCTCGGTGAGGCGGTCACGGTCGTTTGGCGCCTCGTGAATGGTAACAAAATCGTCGCCGCTGCCGGTGGTGATGGACAGCGCCTTCATGTTGGCGAAATCGACGCGAACCTGGCTGACCGGCACGGAAACGCTATCGACGATATTGTTGTAGAGGGTGACCATGCCGCCGGGCGACTGGTCGAGAAGCGGGTCGAATGAGCTGCCGATGAAGACGTAGGCCGGGTTTGCGGGATCGACGAAAACGCTGTTGGGATTGAACAGCCCGATGTTCGCCCCGCTGGTCTGGTTGCCGACGCGGTTGCGAATGATCTGGACGAATTCAAGCTGGCCGACGGTGCCGCTGACCGGATCGACGTTCCTGCGGAAAACCGAAACGGAGTTGTCAGCGAGCGCGTAGAGGAATGCGCCCTCAGGCACCGAGGTGTGCAGTCGATAATCCCCCGTTCCGGATATCGAAACGACGCCTTGGGCGAGCCCGGAGACGGGATCGATGACAAGTTCGGCACCGCCGGCGCGGGCGGCATCCGGCGTCTCGGCGAGCTGGAACCGGAACTGATCGACAATTCGAACGTAGTAGAACTGGCCGGCGCTGACGCCGACAGGACCTTCCCCTGCTTCAAACCAGACTTTCTGGGCCATGCGCAGGCCGTGCGGGCGGCCGGTGACCACCGTCTGGTTTGCGACGTCGATGTCCGTCCCGCTGAAATCGAGGGTGGTGTCGTCGACCGCAACGCTGAAGATGATCTCATGCGCCTCGGCGAGGCCGCGGATTCCATCGACTCCCTCGCGCAGGAGCTGCACGAATTGGAGATTGCCGTCGATGGCTTGATCGGACCCGCTGCGGTTGAATTGATCGAAGACAGCGATGGAGCTGTTGCCTTTGTTGGCCACGTAGAGGAAACGTCCCTCGGGGATGTCGGTCGAGGTCGAGCCGAAATCCTGCTCGATTTTCGGTCCGAAAATGATCGATTTGGGATCGTTTAGGCGGGCCTCGGTGCGCCCGATTTCGGTGAGGAGACCGGTCGATTCGTCGATGGCGAAGACCTTCAGCTCGGAGACCTGGGGCCTGGAGATACTGCCAGGGATGGTGTGGACGCCGTAGGCTTGCAGGGTTCCATCGGCGAGGCGGAGAAACTTCAGATCGTCGAAACGCTCGCTCATCCGCCCGACGCCAGCGAGAGACTTCGCGGCGCTGTCGAAGGCGAAAATCTCGGTGCCGTTGACACCGCTGACGTAAACGAACGACCCGCTTGGATCGGTCGTGAGATTTGCGACCGGATTGGTCTGGCCGCTGCCCGTCTGAAAGACGGCGGTATCGAAGATGGCTCCAGTCACGGGGCGGAGACCGTCCACCTGCTCGGAGACGAGCTGGAGCGTTACCGGATCGGTGATCTGGCGGATGAAGGTGGCTCGTTCGTAAACCGATACCTTTCCGGTGGCGCCTCCCTCCTGGGTTGCGCCGACAAAGACAAAGCGTCCGTCAGGGGAGACGGCGATCGTCTTTGCTCCGGCGAGACCCTGCTCGGGAATGCCGAACTCCCCGGCGATATCGTCCTTGAGAAGCTGAACGACCTTGATCGATCCATTTGCCTGTTGGTGCAGGACGTACATCGCGTTATCGACATCCGAGACGGCGTAGAACGTGATGCCGGGCGCGTCGTTGGAACGGACCGGGTTGCCGGTCATGGTCGAGAGAAGGGTGGCTCGGCTGACGGGATCCTGATCCTTGAGGCCGTTAAGGCCGTTCGGGTTCGGCCCTTGGCCGAAGGCGAGGGGGTCGCCGGGAAGAATCTCGAAGGAAACGAGCGAGGAATCGCCGCTGGCCGCTGAGACGACAAACTGGCGGATGACGCCGTCGTCAGTGGTGAAATTCGCCGGTTGACGAACGACCCCGCCCACTCCGGAAAGGCCATTGCTGACGTCGCCGACACCCTCCTCGGCGGTCTTGAGCCGAACGAGGGTTTTTCCGGAGTTGAGCACGTTGTAAACACTCACGGCGTTATCCCCGGCGGCGGTCACATAAAGCCGCCCGCCATCGCCACTGAGATAAAGGCCCGAGGCCCCGGCGAGAATCTGGCCGTAGGTGTTGGTGTTGTTGTTCGTCCCGGCCGCGTCGTGGAGGGTAAAGATCGCGCCGTCATAACCTGTGCCGGTGAGTCCGTTGATTACGAAGCTCGCGGTGCGCGCGACGGTGCCGCCGTTTCCATCGGTGACACTGAAACTCAAGTTGATGGTGGCTGTTTGGCCGGTGTTGAGCGGGCGGAACACCGTGTGTCCCGGGTCGATGGTGACGGTTCCAACCGACTCGTTGAGGGTGACGGCTCCGGCTCGGGCACTGGCGCCCGGCGTTACGCCGTTGACAGTGAAGGAGGTGACCACGAGCGAGTTTTCAGCGATCCTGAGGATATCTCCGGCATCGCTGTCCGTCACATTTTGAAGAAGATTGAACACCGAAGGCACCGCGCCCTCTGTCGCGGCGCCTGATGGAGCCGCACCGGCCACCGGACCCTGGTTGACCCCTTCAATGCGAATCAGAGCGGTCTGCCAAACCGGCCGCGCCTCGCCGGTGCTGTTGCGAACCTGGTAGCGGTAGGCCACCTCGACAAATTCGCCCGCCGAGAGGTGGGCGTAGGTCGTGCCATCCACGTTGAGCGTGGAACCAGCGAGGGTGATGCCGGAATCGTCCCCGGCGATCTTGGTGAGCGAAGCGATCGCGAGCGGAGTGTTGCCTATGGTTCCACCGAGTAGATTC